>DYHU01000310.1:0-1594 GCA_020724025.1 Syntrophorhabdus sp.
CAGGCTGGAGATAGAGCGCCGGTTGGGGTCATTCACCTCCATGACCTCTTAAAGGCAGGAGTCGTATAGTCTTATAGTCCTGTCGTCTTATGGTCTGTTAGTCTTTAGCTTTTGACTATATGACTATCCGACGATTAGACTAATCGACTAATGATGACTGATGATTTGGATATGGCGATGACATTGAAAAAAACCAAGATTGCCATCATGCTTTCGATTTTGCTGATCGGGGGGATTGCCCTGGTCAGCCTCTGGGTTAACATCCAGGAGAGGAATAAGGCCCTGGAGGAAGCAGAGAAGATTCCAAATATCTCGACGGAGGGTGCGGATCAACGGCTGGAGAAGATCCGTTTGGTAGAAGAGAAACACGGCAAAAAGACATGGGAACTGGAGGCGAAAGCCATCTACCAGTATCAGGGTGAAAACATCCTCCTGTTAGAGGATGTGAAAGTGATCTATTATGCGAAGGATGGACGATCTTTCACCATTTCCGGAAATCAGGGCAAGGTCCATCAGGTTTCAAAAGACATGGAACTGACTGGCAATGTGTTTCTCACATCAACCGATGGATACCGGTTAAAGACGCAATCGATGTCCTATGAACATTCAAGCAAACAGGCGAGGACTTCCGACCCGATCGAGTTCGAAGGAGAACAGATTCGCCTGACCGGGAAAGGGATGCTGGTCGATATGGAGGCCAGGACCTTCAAGGTCCTCAGCCAGGCGAAGACCCAGTGGAAAGGGGGGAGGAAGGGATGAAATCGGATAAAGGGGTTGGGCCGGCGTGTGCCCTGCAAGTCCCGCCGTATAGGCGGGGTCAAGGGGCACAATATAAAATGATATCACCTTTCCGGGAAGCCCCGCCCTGTGGGCGAGGAGCTTCAATTCTATTCATTCTCTTATCCCTCGCCCTCTTTTTCACACCCGGAGAAGCACAGGACAAGAAGAAGGGCTCTGCAAAGGGATTCGGATTTACGACTTCCCGCTCTCCCATTGACATCACTTCTGACACCGTAGAAGGAGATCAGAAACAGAACCAGGTCACTTTTAAAGGGAATGTCGTAGCCAAACAGGAGGATGCAACCCTTTACGCCAACACGGTGGTTGTCCACTACGATGCGGAAATGAAGAAGATGAAAGAGATCGTCGCCACAGGAAATGTCAGGATTGTGCAACTGGATCGGAGGGCGACCTGCCAGAAGGCCACCTTTCATCAGAATGAGAATAAGATCGTTCTTGAAGGGGAGGCTGTGATACGCGAAGGAGATAATGTCGTCCGGGGGGAGCGGGTCATCTACCTGGTCGACGAAGAACGAAGCTATGTGGAGGGAGGAAAGGGAGGCCGGGTCAGCACGACGATCGTCCCTTCCTCGAAAGAAGAGAGGAAAAAGTAAGGTAGGGAACGGTTTGAAACCGTTCCCTACAGAACTTTTATTAGGAAATCGATGTCCCATCTCAGATGTGAACAACTCACGAAGTCATTTCATCGCCGGAAGGTGGTGGATCAGGTCAGCGTTGAGATCGATGGAGGCGAGGTGGTGGGGCTGTTAGGGCCCAATGGCGCAGGAAAGACCACCATCTTCTATATGATCGT
>DYHU01000310.1:1694-4093 GCA_020724025.1 Syntrophorhabdus sp.
CGGAGGAGAGTGGAAATCACACGGGCTCTGGTTTTATCCCCTTCTTTCATCCTGCTGGATGAACCCTTTGCAGGGATCGATCCCATTGCTGTCCTGGACATTCAGGCCATTGTACGTCAATTGAAATCGAAGGGCATTGGAATTATAATTACGGATCATAACGTTCGAGAAACATTGGGAGTCTGTGATCGCGCCTATATCCTGAACGAAGGGAACCTGTTGGAGTCAGGAACTCCGGAGGAGATTGCACGAAGCACCAAAGCAAAAAAAATCTACCTGGGCGATGGATTTCGTTTGGACGAAAGACATCGGGAAGAGAGAGAGGAGATAAAAGAGGCCGGGAAGAAAAGCCCAGGCCCTTTATTTGACTGAGATGGTCTTAGAACTCAAGCAGGCGCCTAAACTCGTTCAGCAACTGGTGATCACCCCTCAGCTCCAGCAGGCGATACGACTTCTTCAGTTGACGCGGCTGGAACTGGTGGACATGATCAGCCAGGAGATGAATGAAAACCCTCTCCTCGAGGAGCTGGAGGAAGGAAAAGAATCCATCGATGAAGAGGAACAGGCCACTGCGGAGAAGGCCGCAGAACCGGTTCCCAGTTCGGAGCATACCGCTGAAGTGAAAGGAGAAGGGGAGGGGACCGATGAGTTCGATTGGGAAAATTATCTTGAGAATTATAACCTCGCCCCCCCTACCAGACAGAGAGAACAGGACGGTGACGAGAGACCCTCTTTCGAAAATTTCCTGACCAAAAGCGCCACGCTTTTTGATCATCTCCGCTGGCAACTCCAGCTCTCCCATTTAAACGAAGAAGAACAAAGGGCAGGGACGTGGATCATCGGAAACCTCGATGAGGATGGATATTTGAAGGTTTCCCTGGAGGAGATCAGCGCTGAAGTCGGTCTTCAGCCTGAGGTGGCGGAGGGGGTCCTCCGAAAGATACAGCAGTTCGATCCGGTCGGGGTGGCCGCAAGAGATTTGAAGGAATGCCTTCTCATTCAGTTGAACCAGTTATCCAACCGGGATCCCATTGCAGAAAAGATCATTCAGGAGCATCTCTCCCTGTTGAAGAACCGAAACTATCCAGCGATCGCAAAACGATTAGGCGTTTCTACAGAAAGGGTGAATCGAGCCGCCTCCCTCATCTCGAGATTGGAACCCAAACCGGGCAGGGCCTATGGAGGCGAAGTCGCCCAGGAGATCATTCCCGATGTCTATGTCTATAAGGTGGAAGGGGAGTATGTCGTCTCTCTCAATGATGAAGGGGTTCCCAGATTAAAAGTCAATTCCTATTACCGCCATATCCTCGCCGAAGGCCGTCACGCCCACCCGGATGACAGGAAATATATTCAGGAGAAGCTGCGTTCCGCCCTCTGGTTGATCCGGAGCATTGATCAACGCCAGAGGACGATCTACAAGGTGGCCAAAAGCATCATCAAGTTTCAAAAGGACTTTCTGGATCAGGGGATTCAGTATCTCAAGCCCCTTGTCCTCAGGGATGTTGCGGAGGATATTCAGATGCATGAGTCCACCATCAGCCGGGTGACCAACAACAAATATATGCATACCCCTCAAGGGATTTATGAATTAAAATACTTTTTCAATGCCGGCATCCCGTCCATACAGGGGGAGGCGATGGCCTCCGAAAGCGTCAAGAGTTTGCTGCGGGAGATCATTGTCAGGGAGGACCCGAAGAAGCCCTACAGCGATGAGAAACTGGTTCAGATGCTGAAGGAGAGAAATATCCATATCGCCCGGAGGACGATTTCGAAATACCGGGAGATGATGAAAATCCTGTCCTCTAGCGAACGGAGGAGAGTGGCCTAGGGTTTTACAATGATCAATGGTCAATGATCAATAGACAATTACCATTTTAAGGAGAGAACTGATGCAGGTGTCTGTGACATTCCGACATATGGAAGCAGATGAAGGGGTGAAGGATTATGTAAAGGAAAAAGTCCAGAGGTTGAAAAAATTCATTGAGAATCCAAGAGAGGCTCATGTCGTTCTCTCGGTTGAAAAATTCCGTCATTCCGCAGAACTCACCATCACCAGAGACGGCCTCACCCTCAATAGCGAGGGGAGAAATCGGGACCTCTATGCGGCCATCGATCAAATGGTGGATAAAATGGATCGTCAGATCCGTGAGGGACGGGAAAAGGTGAAGAGGAAAAGGGGAAATCCCCTCTCCTCGGGATTCCCCTCCCGCGGGAAAGGGATATCGACCAGAAAGAGTGGAGAGGAAGAAATTTCTTCCCTCATCCGGAGGAGGCGTATTCCTGCCAAACCCATGTCGCTCGAAGAAGCGATGGCCCAGTTGAAACTTTCAGGGGAAGCCTACCTTTTCTTTATCAATTCCCACTCCGGCGAGATGAATGCCCTCCATCGGAAAAATGGC
>DYHU01000311.1 GCA_020724025.1 Syntrophorhabdus sp.
GAGCTTGTCGAACCATCCCCCTCCCCTTCATCCCCTCCCGCCAGGGGAGGGGAGATTTCTTATTTGGTAATTTGAATTTGGTTATTGGGGATTATTTGGAATTTGGATATTGGTGCTTGGTTATTTAAATTCTGATCTGCTAAATTATGATTGATAAGATGGTCAATAAATTTCCCGTCTCCGTCTATGTCCTGACCTTTAATAACCTCAGAACGATTGAGCGGTGTCTGAAGAGTCTGGGGTGGGCTGAGGAGCTGGTGATCGTCGACTCGTTCAGCACGGACGGGACGTTTGAGGTCTGCAAACAATATACGGACAAAGCCTGTCAGGTTGCCTGGAAAGGCCATCGCGATCAGTATCAATATGCGGCTGATCTGACGACACACGAATGGATCATGTTCGTCGATGCCGATGAGGAAGTCCCTTCGGAATTGGTTGAAGAGATTGGAAGGATGTTAAAGGACGGCGCTGAGGGTGTGGATGGTTTCTTTGTCTATCGCCGGACCTATTATCTTGGAAGGTGGATTCGGTATGGCGGATGGTATCCGGATGGAGAGATACGGCTCTACCGGAGGGATAAAGGAAGGTGGGAAGGAACCCTCCATGCCAAGGTGGTGGTGAATGGGGGGATATCCACCTTAAAACAACAATATCTCCATTATACCTATCGGGACATTTCGGATCAGATCCAGACGATTGATAAATACTCCAGGATTGCGGCTGAAGACATGGCCCAAAGCGGGGAGAAGTTCAGTCTCTTCAAACTCCTCTTCCATCCCCCTTTTCGGTTTGTCAAGGAGTATCTTTTTAAATCCGGATTTCGGGATGGGTTGCCCGGATTGATCATCGTGATTTCGACGATGTTCTATGTCTTTATCAAATATGCCAAACTCTGGGAATTGACCGCACTTTCGAAAAAGGAGAAGAAAGATGGCTCCTTATGAGGAATCTTTTCAAGGGAAGAAGGTTCTGGTGACAGGGGGACTGGGTTTCATCGGATCGAATCTCTCCGCCCGGTTAGTGGAATTGGGAGCAAGGGTGGCGATCGTTGATAATATGATGCCCCGTCTGGGAGGAAATCTTTTCAATGTGAGGGAGATCATGGATCACATCCAGATCAACTTCAGCGATGTCCGGGATGAACATTCGATGGACTATCTGGTGAAAGATCAGAATTTCATCTTTCATCTGGCCGGTCAGGTGAACCATGTGGATAGCATTCGGAACCCCATCCAGGATCTGGACATCAATTGCAGGGGCACGCTGGTGCTTCTTGAATCCTGTCGAAAATATAATCGGGAGGTGAAAGTCATCTTTTCGGGGACAAGAGGGGAGTACGGAGCCAGTGTAAAACTTCCGGTCGGAGAGGATCACCCCACCAATCCAAAAGGCATCTATGCGGTGACCAACCTCTCTGCGGAAAAGATGGTTCTGGTCTACGACGATGTCCACAAGATTTCCGGAACGTGTCTCAGGATTACGAATACCTATGGGCCCCGGCATCAGATGGCTCACGATGAATATGGTGTGCTCAACTGGTTTATAAGGAAGGCGATCGACAATGAGGTTCTTCCCGTCTTCGGGGATGGTCATATCTTGAGAGACTTTCTCTATGTGGATGACCTGGTCGATTGTTTTCTTCAGGTTGCCACATGTCCGGCGGCTTATGGAGAGGTCTTTAATGTGGGAACAGGTATTCCCATCAGTTTTATCGATCTGGCGAAGAAGATTGTGGAGGTCGCCGGGACAGGAAAAGCGGCCTTCGCCGAATTTACGAAAGAACGGAAGGAAGTTGAACCAGGGGATTATTACACGGACATTTCCAAAATCAAACGGATCGTCGGCTGGGAACCCAAAATCTCTCTGGAGGAAGGGCTCCGAAGGACGATCGAATTCTACCGAAGGTATAAGAAGGAGTACTGGGGGTAGAAGATAATGCGGATTTCGGAATTCGGAATGCGGAATCCCCCTCACCCCACCCTCTCTGGTGGCCACAGGCGTCACGCCTGTGCTACTTGGGAGAGGGAAAGGGTGATGGGTGCAATCTGCATTTGAGGTAGGGATGATACCCTTTATCGATTTAACAAGGCAATACAAAGAAATTGAGAACGAAATCCTCTCCGCCACGAGGCGGGTCTTTGAGAAGGGGCGATTCATTCTTGGGGAAGAGGTTTCTGCGTTTGAGGAGGAGTTTGCCCGTTATTGCAGGGTTCGATTTGGCGTCGGAATGAATTCCGGAACGGATGCCCTTTATCTGGCTTTAAAGGCGGCCGGCATCGGGAAGGGCGATGAGGTCGTTACGGTGGCCAATTCCTTTATCGCCAGCGCTTTAGCCATCTCTTTCACAGGAGCAAAACCCCTCTTCGTGGATATTGATCCAAAGACCTATAACATGGATCCGAATGCATTAGAGCATCTCTTGAAGTATCGGATGAAGAAAGGGAGGAGCGAACGAATCAAGGCAATTCTTCCCGTCCACCTCTATGGTCATCCGGCGGAGATGGGCGTCATCATTGAAATCGCCCATCGTTATCATCTCACCGTCATTGAGGATGCCTGTCAGGCTCATGGGGCTGAGGATGGAGGGAAAAAAGTGGGCTCCTTTGGCGCCATGGGATGTTTCAGTTTCTATCCCACCAAGAACCTGGGAGGATACGGAGATGGCGGGATGGTGATCACGGATGATAAGAAATTTTATGAGAAGCTCCGGCTTCTCCGGTGTTATGGAGAGAAGAAGAAATATGAGCATATCCTTCAGGGGGGGAATAGCCGTCTGGATGAAATCCAGGCCGCTATCCTGCGAGTCAAATTGAGACACCTCGATCAATGGAATGAGCAGAAAAGGGGGAAGGCCCTCATCTATAAGAGAAAACTTGAAGGATCAGGGGTGATTTGTCCTGTCGAAAGGGAGGGGACCCGACATGTCTATCATCTTTTCGTGATTCGATCAAAGAGAAGAAATGGTCTTCAGGCCTCTTTAAAAGAAAGAGGGATCGAAACCCTCATCCATTATCCTATCCCCATTCATCTGCAAAAAGCGTTTAAGGAGTTAGGCTATCAAAGAGGTGATCTCCCGTTAACAGAACAATCTTCTCGACAGGCGCTTTCTCTCCCTTTCTTCCCCGAACTCACCAAGTCAGAGATGGATGAGGTGGCGGCTCAGATAAAAATATTTGCCCAATGAAAAGAAACCCCTGTCTGCCGACAGGCCCTGAACCTAATATGGTTCAGAGCAGGCAGGTTAGAACCATAAAAAGATCATCCTGATTTTGTCATTCCTGCAGAAGCAGGAATCCAGTTTTTAGCATCCTGTCAAAACGGTCACGTATCGCGGACACGGTCACGGTTTTAATATGAAAATCCTTCATCTCTTCAGCGATTGGAAATGGACAGGGCCCTCCGAGCCTATCGTGAATCTATGTAAAGAATTGGAGAGAAGAGGCCATGAGGTTGTGCTGGCTTACCGGAAGCCTCCGTTCCCTGTTGAGGAAAGTTTAGAGAAAAGGGTCACTAAAAAAAAGATTTGTGCGACCGACCGGTTTCGTCTGAATCGCCCCCTGAAAATTTATTCCCCTTCTTCGATCAGGGATAATCTCTCTGATCTGTTTAACCTTACCGCCTATCTCCGCAAGGAAGAAGTCGATATTCTGAATGTCCACCAATCTCACGACCATATTTTGGGTGGAGTTGCCGCCAGAAGATCAAATACCTCTGTCGTCGTTATCCGGACCGATCATAAAAGGGACCCCTTAAAGCCCAGTTTGGGGAATCGTCTCCTCATTTCGAAACTGACCGATGGGATGATCACCTTTTCCGAGAGGGCGAGAAGGAAAAATGCGGAACATTTCGGGCTTCCACTTGATCGGGTCGCCAGGATTAACCCTGCCTTAGATCTGGATCGATATCGTCCTGAGAGAGAGTTTAAGGATATGAGATCTATTTTCGGGATAGAAAAGGATGATATCGTGATAGGGATGGTGGCACGGTTCCAGAAATATCGGAGGACAGAGGTCTTCTTAGAGGCAGTAAATAGCATTATTAAAGAATATCCCAAGATCAAGGTTCTCCTGGTGGGCCGTTCGAG
>DYHU01000040.1 GCA_020724025.1 Syntrophorhabdus sp.
GGGTGACTTTCCACTTGCAGTCTATCGGTTAATTCATTAAAATGCACTCCGTATGGCCGAAGTGATGGAAAGGGTTCAACCCCGGTTGGTCATCCTGCTCGGTCCGACCGGAGCGGGAAAGTCAGGCCTGGCCATCGAACTGGCAGAGGCGTTTGGGGGTGAAATCCTCAATGCCGATTCCATGCAGGTCTATCGTTATATGGATATCGGCACAGCCAAACCGACACCGGAGGAACAGCAGAAGGTCAAGCACCATCTGGTGGACCTGGTCACCCCCGACCAGCCCTTTCACGCAGGCCTCTATCGCACACTCGGAAGAAAGACCGTTGATTTGTTACATCGAAAAGAAACCCCCATCTTTGCCGTAGGGGGCACCGGTCTCTATATCAAAGCCCTTACGCAGGGGCTCTTTGCCAGCCCCAAGATCAATCCCACTGTTCGAGAGAGGCTGAAGCGCGAAGCAGAGCAGAAGGGAGGGGCGTTTCTATATCATCGATTAAGAGAGGTGGATCCGGAAGCGGCGGCCCGGATTCATTCTCACGATCTTTTCCGGACGATCAGAGCGCTGGAGGTCTTCGAATCAACCGGTATTCCTATCTCCTTCTTCAGGGATCAGCACCGTTTTGGCGATCGGCCTTATCTCACTTTTAAGATCGGCCTGGAAATGGACCGGGAAAAACTTTACCGCCGGATTGAGGAGAGAGTGGACCGGATGATCGAGAGAGGCCTCCTCCGAGAAGTGGAAGGATTGATCGAGATGGGTTACGGGCCGGGATTGAAGCCGATGCAGAGTCTGGGTTATAAACAGATGGTGCAATTTCTTTCGAGCGAATTGGGATGGGATGAGGCGGTGAGGCAGATGAAGCGAGATACCCGCCATTACGCCAAACGGCAATGGACATGGTTCAAGGCGGACAGAGAGATTGCCTGGCGGGATGGATCTGCTGATCGGAAGAAGATATTCTCGGAGGTGAGGTCTTTTTTAGAGAGTCGGTACGACTCGTAAACGAGAGGAGGGTAAAGATCGATGATAAAGAATCAGATCAATGTGCAGGACCAGTTTCTTAACCGGATCCGGAGGGATCGGAGCCATGTCGTCGTGGAGTTGACCACCGGCCGCAAACTCGAAGGGGTCATCCACAGTTTTGACAACTTCTGCCTCATCCTTCGAGGCAAGGGTGATGAATTGATCTATAAACATGCTGTCTCCTCGATTACAACAGGTGAAAAAATAGAATTATTCGAACAGAAATAGGACGAAGAAGAAGTCAATTTCAAATGTCAAAACAGGCTCCCATCAAGGGACCTATCGTTTGGACCGACCATAATGAACGAACATGATCTCAAACCAATACTTGAAGGTATCCTGTTTGTATCGGATTCTCCGGTGAAACTGGATACGCTGGCGGAGATTCTTCCCGAATGGGACAGGGAAGTCCTTTTAGAAGGAATCCAGCAGATCAAGAAGGAGTGCGAGGAGGATTCCAGAGGGTTGGAACTGGCAGAAGTGGCAGGAGGGTACCAGTTTCGAACAAAACCAAAATGGGCTCCATGGGTCAACCGGCTGAAGAAAACGAAGCCTGTGAAATTAAGCCAAGCCGCCCTGGAGACGCTGGCCATCATTGCCTATCGGCAACCTGTGATTCGACCGACGATTGAGGAGATTCGAGGAGTGGATTCAGGATGGGTGATCCGGTCCCTCCTGGAGAAGGAGCTGATACGGATTGCGGGAAGGAAAGAGATTCCCGGACGGCCCCTCATCTACGGGACCACCAAAACCTTTCTTGAACTCTTCAACCTCAATACCCTCTCCGACCTTCCCACCCTTAAGGAAGTCCAGACTCCTCTGGAACCGGAAGCGGGTCCATCACAAAAAATATTACAATCCCCTCCCCCTCCGACGGCCTCCAGCTCGGAAGAGCCTCTGGCTCGGAGAGGGGAGGGTGAGGGTGGGGGTGACCAGAATTAACTCCCCCTCCCCTTTATCCCCTCCCGCCAAGGGAGGGGAAATTAATATGGAACGAATTCAGAAGATACTGGCCAGGGCCGGGGTTGCTTCAAGACGAGAAGCAGAGAGAATGATGCTTGAGGGAAGGGTGTTGGTAAACGGCAAGGTCATCGATCAACTCGGTTTCAAAGCCGATCCCCTAAAAGATCATATCAAAGTGGATGGGAAAAGGTTATTCGGGTCCGAGCCCAAGATCACACTCCTCCTGAATAAACCGAGGTGTTATCTCTCCACCGTCAAAGACCCTGCAGGAAGGCCCACGGTGATGGACCTCCTCAAAGGGGTAAAATGGAGGGTCTATCCGCTGGGGCGTCTCGATTTCGATGCGGAAGGACTTCTCCTTCTGACCAATGATGGCGACCTCGCTTATCAACTCTCCCATCCGAAGTTTTCAATCCCCAGAACTTACTGGGCCAAAGTGGAGGGCGCCCCCGAGAATAAAGAGTTGATGCGGCTAAAGAGGGGAGTGATGCTCGAGGACGGCGAGGCGAGGGTCGTCTCCACCCATATCCTCCGTCAGATGGAGAAGCATTGCTGGGTTGAAGCGGTGGTCACCGAGGGAAGAAACCATCTGGTGAAGAGGATGTTTTCAGCCATAGGCCACCCTGTCCTCAAATTGAAACGGGTTGGATTTGGACCGATCAGGCTGGGAAATCTTTCTTCAGGGCATTTCCGGTATCTTACTCCTGATGAAATTATAAAAATTAAAAAGTTCGGAGTAGGGGCGATTCATGAATCGCCCCTACGTAGTCCGGAGTAATTCATACAAACGGAATAATTAGTGGTGTGCATCTAATGCTTCATTACTTTTAATCGGCATGTCATGCCGCACTTGATGCGGCATCCAGGGTTTCCTGTGGAAACAGGAACCCAGTTTCTTATGTTTATGGTTCCCTGCTTTCGCAGGGACGGCGTCTGGATTCCTGCTGGAGTTTATCCCGTACTCTGTTACGGGGCAGGAATGACAAATATAGCAAAGGAATTTATGGCGCACGACACTAGGATGTCTTAACTCCTAACTCCGAACTCTTTACTCCAAACTAACGGGTTTCAAAATGATTACTGGCATTGAGATCAAAAGAAAGACGGTTCATCTGGCCACCCTGGTCGTTCCCTTTGGCTATGCGCTCACTTCTGATACAGCCGTTCTAACTTTCCTCATCCCTTTCTTTTTATTGTACCTGGCGATTGATCTTCTTCGCCATTTTCATCCGGGGTTGGCTTCCCTGTTTCGGAAGCATTTTTTCGGAAGGGTGCTCAGGGAGGAAGAGAGACCGACCCTGATGGGTTCAACCTATTTCCTCTTCGCCTCCATCCTGACGATCCTCCTCTTTCCCAAGCCGATTGCTATTGTGAGTCTGTTGATCCTTATCCTCTCGGACACAGCAGCGGCTCTTGTGGGGAAGGGTTTTGGAAGGGTTCCAATCTTCAGGAAGACGCTTGAAGGGACTATGGCCTTCTTCTTCACATCCCTTCTGATCGTCTGGATCTATCCCGGTGTGGACCGGCTGTCAGGAAGTTTTGCCGCACTGGGAGCCGCATTGATTGAGGCGCTTCCCCTTCCTCTGGACGATAACCTCACCATCCCTCTGGTAGCCGGGGCCATCATGTTTTTCGGAATGGGATGAGGGAGGGAATTTTCTCCAGCCCCTTGAACAGGGTCTCGACTTGATCCTCCGAGGTCATTTCTGCAATGGCAGAATGGACTTTCAGCTCATCAAAAAGAAATGAGAAGGCCTCCTCCGATTTCTCCCAAAGTCCTCCCTCTGATAGAGGGTCGAGGCTGATGACGGGTTTATCAAACTTTTTAATCATGTCGCAAGCCTTCGCGAGATCGAAAAGGCTCTTTCTCTTATTGACAGGAATGGCATAACCCGCCACATCAAGGACCTTTGCCTTTGGCAAGACGAAAGTCGTCCACTGGCCTGAGAAGATGGGGATGAATCCTTTCCTTCTCATTTCCGACACCATCTCCTTCAAGAGGTCGCCCCTTCCCAGCCCCAATAGCCAGTCGCCATACTTCCCCCCGATCAGGAGAAACGGAACTTCTTTGAGTGGAAAGAGGGAGAGGCTCTGGTCGAAGCGGGTTGGATCAAACGTCATCCGGTCAATCTCTTTCTGTGTCAACACTTCACCGAAAGAGCGAGCAGGAAAAAGTTTCCCGACCAAATCCGGGGGAACGATATTTCTTACGATCGTCGAGACGACCTTCGATTCGAACTGATGAAGGGGTTTTCCCATGAGGGAGACACCGGACTCCGCTTCAATATGGCCGAACCCGATTAAGGTGTCATCCTCTGCTGACTCCCTTAACGCCTTAAAAGATTCGAGATGCCTGGCCGTGTGAAGATGAAAACACCAGGCTCCCAATTCATAGACCTTCTCCATCAGGGAATAGATGTTCTGAACGACGGGAGTGGAAGGCCGGATGGAGAAGACGATTCTTTGAATCCTTTTTCTTTCTAAGATGGCTGTTGGAAGATGCATTAACAATCATTTTATTACCTTTCACTGCCTTTTTCAATCTTTTTAAAAGAAGGTGTTGTAATGCCTTAGTTATGGGGGGTAATTCCATCTCATTGATAGTAGGAGTCGATAGGCGGGACAGGAATGTCCCGCCTATCGGGTGTAATTAAATTTTTATCAGGAATTTTGTGACCCCCTGTAACTGAGGCATTACGAAGGGTGTTCTTTTATGATCTTGCCAAGATCTATTTTTTTTGATAATAGACTTCTATGCCAATGGATAAGGAATTGAGAAAGGTTCTTAAATTTGGGGTCAAAACACTGGTCCTCCAGGAGATCCGATTGTTACGGATGGAGCGGGCTTTTGCCCCGGAGATTGTGATGGGTGATATTACCCGGTCGATTGAGGAGACGAAGAGGGAGATCGTCAGGTTGACCCGGACCATGAGTTACAAAGAGAGGACATCCCTTCTCGGAAGGATGGTTCAGCAGGCAGTGGATGAGGAGATCGACCGGGCGATTCAACTGAGAAAGAATCGATGCCTTCGCTGTATCCATGGAAGATTTTACGATGACTGCGGAACGGCTTTTGAAAATCTGCCTATCGCTCCCAATAGCGTTCAGACGATCGGGTGTGATCGACTTCGGCCCGACCTCAGAAAAACCTGCCGGAGATTTGTGGAGACCTCCACTGCCCATTCACTGGAAGAGTATCTCGATGAGATGAGCTTCCTTTACGAATTCAGAGAACTGGTCGATCAGATCGAAGAGATCTGGAAGGAATATTTCTTACCTTAGTCCACCCCCTCCCCAACCCTCCCCCCTCGGAGGGGGAGGGGAAGGGTGGGGGGGGCGTTCTGGCATTAATTAGGCCAGTGCTTCTGCCACCAATTCCGTAATGTCCATCACCTTGATCTTGCCCTTCTTCTCCTTCCTTAGCTTTGATGCGGCGAGCTGGAGATTGGCCTTGCAGGCCGGACAGGCCGAAACCACTGTTTCCGCTCCAACTTCCAACGCTTCAAGCATGCGTTGATACGCGATCTCGCCGGAGAGTTCGGTATTGAACGCCTTCATTCCTCCTCCACCGCCACAGCATTTGGCAAGTAAGCGGTTATTTTTGAATTCGATCAGTGTGACTCCGGGTATCTTTTTGATCAATTCCCTCGGAGGTTCGAAGATGTTGAGATGGCGCCCCAGATCGCAGGGGTCGTGGTAGGCCACCTTCATCACATTCCCATCCTTGAGCTTCAATTTCCCATTCTGAATCAACTGATCCAGGTAATCAATCGCATGAAGTACCGGTGTGTTGAAAGAGAGGCGCTTGGGGTAAATCTCTTTAAAGGTTTTATAGCAGCCCGCACAGGTGGTCACAATCTGTTTGGGTTGAATTTTTGAGAAGGCCTCGATATTTTTCTTTCCCACCTCTTTAAATTCCTGAGTTCCCACCAGATAGGAAATATATCCGCAGCAATTTTCATCTTTTCCCAGAGCAGTATAGGAGACACCGGCTCTGTCAAAGATATTCATGAGATTGGGTACGATGTTGATATCCTGGTAGGAGGCAACGCAACCTGGAAAGAAGAGGGTATCAACCGGCCCCTTCTTAGGTCGAAAGGTTGACGGATAGACATCGGTCCGCTTCTCTCTGGGTTCTCCAAAGGGATTTCCGGTTGCTTTCAGATTCTCCATCAATGTCTTATGGATTTCGGGGAGGAATCCAGCCTCAACCAGTTTCTGACGTCCCGCCTCCACAATCTCAGAGACGACGACGCCGGCAGGGCAGGTCGCCTTACAGTTAAGGCAGGTGGTACAGAGGTAGAATTTGTCCGCCACCTCTTTGGAAGGCTCCAGCAATCCTTTCATCATATAGTAAGCCTGGATGACCCTTCCACGGGCATTCTCCGATTCCAGACCCGTACGGGCATAGACTGTGCAGCCTGCCCGGCAGAATCCGCAGTTGATACAGGCGAAAATCTCATTGTCAACCGCCGGACCGAAACTCTTAATTTGATCCGGAGTCTCCAAAAATTCTTTATACGTAAAAAAGTCAAAAATATCTTTGGCGGTATCGCCAAAACCCATTTTACCCGGGTTGAATATATTCTTCGGATCGAGCGCTTTCTTGATCGTTTTCATCACCTCATGGCTTAATCCCAACTCTTTATGGATAAAGGAGGCCTTGGCCACACCGATTCCATGTTCTGCGGTCAGGGTTCCTTTAAATTTTAAAGTGAGGTCGATGAACTCCTGAGCAATCGGCTTCACTTTTTCCCATTCCTTCTTATTCCGGCCATCAATGATCAGGGTGGCATGGAGATTCCCATCACCGATATGGCCGAAGATGGGAATTGGAAAGTCGTATTTTTCGCGAATCTTTTGGAGCTCTCGTATCGTTTCCGGAATCTTGGACATGGGAACGCCAAAATCCTCCACAAAGGGAATCAGCTTTGCTCCTCTTCTTACCTTCGAAAGAGAAGGGACAAGACCCTGGCGCCCCGCCCACATCTTTAAGCGTTTGGCCGGGTCGTCATCCCACTGATTGCCAAGGCCATTGCATTCCTTTGAGATTCGATCGATCTTTTGAATGTTTTCTTTCACTGCCTGCTTGTTTCCATCCATCTCAATAAAAAGAATACATTCCACATTGTCAGGAATATTGAGGTCCATGGCCTTATTGACCACATCGATGGAAAGCCTGTCCAAAATTTCGCAAGAAGAAAGAGGAATGCCAGAGGTGATGATTTCTTCGGCGGTTTTCCCTGCATCTTCGACCGAAGGAAACCAGGCCTGGGCAAAGGCGATATATTCCGGCATAGGGAGGACCTTGACCGTGACCTCCGTAATCACTCCGAGGGTTCCCTCCGCACGGCAGAAGAGATGGGCGAGATCATATCCAGAAGAGATTTTTGGAACGATCGAACCCGTTCTCATCACCCTGCCATCTGCGAGAACAATCTCCAGTCCCATAAGGTAGTCTTTGGTTGCGCCATATTTAATCGCCCGGTTGCCACTGGCGTTGGTGGAGACCATTCCACCGATGGAGGCAATTGTGGCGCTTCCAGGATCAGGAGGAAAGAAATGAGTGGGAGCCAGGGCGTTATTTAATGACTGACAGATAACTCCAGGCTCCACGACAGCATAACCGTCCTTCTTCTGAATCTCTTTGATCTTATTCATTCGACTCACATCGAGGATGATCCCTCCAAAACAGGGGAGCACTGCTCCGGTCGTGCTCGTTCCTGATCCCCGGGGGATGACCTTGATATTATTGTTATTAGCCAGTTCGAGAATTTTCGAGACCTCCTCGGTCGTCTTTGCAAAGACAATGGCATCGGGAATGCCCTCATGGACAGACATATCCCGAGAGTGGCAGAGCCGTTCAATCTGGTCGGTCTTTACATTCTTTTCCCCTACGATCTTGATCAATTCTTGAATGGTGTCCATGGTTGCTCCTCCTTTTCCCCCCTCCCTCACCCTCCCCCTCAAGGGGGGGGAAGGGGTGGGGGTTAGTAGTCTTTCGGCAGTTTTTCTAACTGGGCATAACTGAAGACCGGTCCATCCTTACAGACATAGAGATGGCCAATATTGCAACGGCCGCACATTCCAATCCCGCATTTCATTCTCTTCTCCAGTGAGGTGAAGATTCGCTCATTGGGAAACCGAAGGGCCATCAATTTGGGAAAGGTGAATTTGATCATGATCGGAGGCCCGCAAATCACCGCATAGGTCCCTTCCTGAGAGGGGGCGACCTCCTCGAGGACATTGGGGACGAGGCCTACCTTACCCTTCCAGTCCTTATCTCCCCAATCAACCGTCGTCACTAATCTTAAATCATCTCTCTTTTCCCATTCAAGCAGTTCGTCCTTATAAAGCAGGAGCCCCGGCATCCTCGCTCCATAGATGACCGTGATCTCCTTAACTTTTGCCCGGTGTTCCGGATGTAGAAAATAGGCTACCAGTGATCTCAGGGTCGTGAAGGCAAATCCTCCGCCGATGATGAGCAGATTCTTTCCTTCGAACAGGTCAACCGGATATCCATTGCCCAGGGGGCCGCGGATGCCGATCTCCGAACCCTCTTCGAGGTGGTGAAGTGCGGTGGTCGCCACACCGGCTTTATTGATCGTAAATTTTAAAGAACCCTTTTCCGTGGGAGAGGAGGCTATTCCAAAAGGAGCTTCCCCCTTGCCCGGGATGGAAAGTTCACAGAATTGGCCCGGGATGAATCGAAAGGTTTCTTCGTCCTCCTTATTTATGAAGGATAACTCAAGGGTCCGGAGCATCCGGTCGGTCGTCTCGATCTGAGCTTTTTTCACTATCATCGGGATGGGAAGATATGGGTTCTTCATGGGTCTGTTATCTGAACTTTCCTTTCAGTCCTTTTGCCCTCTTGGCAGAGGCGTAAAGGATCGCCTCACGGACATCGAATTGAACCGGACAGTAGACGATACATCGTCCGCAACCCACACATGCAACCCTGCCAAAGTTCTTCGGATAATAGTTAAACTTGTGCATCAACCTCTGCCGGGTTCGTTCGCGACCCGTGGGCCGGGGATTATGGCCGGAGGTTTCAAGCGAATAGATCGGGAAGAGGCAGGAATCCCAGTTTCTGACCCGTTGACCCTTGAGGTTGACGGCCTCATCGGTTATGTCAAAGCAGTGACAGGTGGGGCAGAGAAAGGTACAAACTCCGCAACCGATACATTTCTCATGGATTCGATCCCAAAAGGAGCTCTCCACCATGAGGTCCAATCTTTTTTCGATGCCATCGACAGGGAGGGAGAAGCCGACCTTTTCAAATGCTTTCTCTTCAAGTTCTTTAACACGCGTGAAATCATTTGGATCGGCTTCCTTGAGGAATTTATTCCTGCCCAAAGCTATCCCTTTTTCGGTGAGCAATTCAACGAAGTAGGCCTCTCCCAGATCAATAAAGAAGAGATCTGATCCAGCTCTGAGGAAGGGATCCCCCCCTGCGGAGGAGCAGAAGCAAGTAGAAAGAGGATGGTTACATCCTAAGCCAATGATCGTGGTCTTCTTCCTCTTTTCGAGAAAATAGACGTCCGTGTAGTCTTTCCCTGTAAAGACCTTTTCAATGATGGAGATCGCCTCAATATCACAGGGCCGGGCCCCCAGAAGGACCCTCTTTCTATCGGTTTGTTCCGCGGAAATCATCCGGCTCTGGTTCCCTGCTTTCTCATAACGGAACATCACCTCGGATTGGGGGAAGAAAACCTCTTTCGCCGGTTTTTGGGTCACCTGTTGCGTCAGATTGACTTCTTCGGGTTGATCGATCTTTTTGAAAACGGAAACCCCCTCAGTCAGTTGGGCAGGGGCGTAGAGATCATATTCCTCGACCAAACCTTTCAAAAATTTTTCAAAATCTTTCTTGTCCAGTTTGAACTTCATTTGATGAATTCCTGTTGATCCTCCGTATCGAAGGTCGAAAGAGGAGGAGCGGCCTCCGGTTGGATTCCTGTTTCAAACCCATAGAGGTCCTTCACTTCCTGATTCAATTTCTGTGTCAGATAGGTGAGCCGAATATCCATGGGACAGGCCCGCTCACAGGCGCCGCAGCCCGAGCATCTCCCTGTCTGATGATAGGCTCTCACGATATGATAGAAGGCCAGGTCCGATGGAGAGAGGCTCTTTTCGATCCACTTCGGACGGGAGCTGTCCACAAAACACTCCCCGCAGTAACACATCGGACACATTTCCCGGCAGGCATAGCACCGGATACACCGGCTGATCTCCTTCTCAAAAAAGTTCCATCGTTCTTCGGGAGACTTCTTTTCAAATTCACTGACATCCGGATGTGCATCGACGAGAGAGACTTCTTCCACCGGATCTCCTATCAGGATATGAGCCTGGTGCGGTGTTCGATGGGTGCAGCTCTGGCAGGAGGGGTAGAGAAAGTCATCCCGATTGAGGGAAACTTCAAAGTTTTCCCCCTTGACCAGGAGCATCTCTCCCTGCTCAACAGCCTGAAGGATTTCTCCCTTTACGGCTTTCTTCACTTTTTTCCGATCCACCATTCTTTGGCAGACCACCCCGATGAGAAGAGGGGGGTGATTCGGGAATCTCTTTTCGAGATTTAAAGCGACCACAGAACGGGCATCACAGCCTTTAACAACCATCCCGACTTTAAAACGGCTGAATTTATGAAGGTAAGTGGTCAGATTGTTCTCGCAGAAGGAATTCCAAACCAGGCTCTCCGCTCCCTCTGGCCTCCTGATGAAGACGGGGGTTGTCCTGAGAGGCAGGGTCCAGTGGCTGAACCCTATGATAAGATCCACGGTCTTGTCGGAAAGGAGTTCCTTTGCCTTTTCTCTAAGTTTTTGCTGAATCATGGCTTTTACTAAAGTTCGGAGTAATGAGTTCGGAGTTCGTAGTCATTCATTTTCTTTCTCCGAACTCTGAACTCCGAACTACGAACTTTTTTTAAATTTCTTCGGTGGTCCCAACTTCTTTACATCCTCTGTTACTTCTTGGACGACCTGTGAGAACTTCACCCCTTCAGCGGCAGAAACCCAGGAGAACTGGACCCGGCCTTCCTCCATTCCCAGGTATTCGAGAAATCGTTTCAGGGTTGCCGACTTCCTTCTTCCGATATAGTTTCCGGAGAGATAGTGGCAGTCTCCCGGGTGGCAGCCCGAAACGAGAACGCCATCCACTCCGCTTTGAAGGGCCTTCAGGATGAAGAGGGGATTGATCCTTCCGGAGCAGGGGACACGGATGACCCGGATGTTCGGAGGATACTGTATCCGCGATGTCCCGGCAAGGTCTGCTCCGGCGTAAGAACACCAGTTGCAGAGAAAGGCCAAGATTTTTGGTTCCCAGTGTTCTTCGCTTCCCATTTCTGATTTCCTATTTTCCATTTATTCAACTCATGGCCAGTTGCGTGATCTGGGAGACAATCTCCTCCGTGCTGAAGCCTTTCAGGTCGATCGAACCGGAACGGCACGAAGCCGTGCAGACCCCGCATCCTTTGCAGAGAACCTTGTTGATCTGGGCCACCGCCTTTTCGCCTACGATCGTCCTCTTCAGCACGACCTCGATCGCCTGATAAGGGCAGAGGGTCTCGCAGAGACCGCATCCGATGCAGGTCTTCTCATTGACTTCGGAAATCGTGCCAACGGTCTCGAGCTCTTTCTTCGTCAAAAAAGTCAATGCCCGGGCCACCGCTGCGTTCGCCTGAGAAAGGCTTTCGTCGATCGATTTGGGGCTGTGAGCCAACCCTGCGAGAAAGATTCCCTCTGTGGCAAAATCAACGGGCCTCAGTTTCATATGGGCTTCGAGGAAGAACCCATCCGCATTCAACGGAACCTTCAACATTCTGGAGAGGCGCTCGTTCTCTTCGCGGGGAGCCACGATCCCCGGGCTCAGGACGAGAAGGTCGGTCTCAATGAGAAGATCGTCATGAAGAATGGGCTCATGGACCGTGACCTGAAGACCATCCACTCCCTGCTCGGCCCGTGGCTCTCGTTCCGGATCATAGCGGATGAAGAGAATCCCCATCTCCCTTGCCTTCTCATAGTAGTCTTCCTTAAACCCATAGGTCCGAATGTCACGGTAGAGGATATAGAGATTGATCTCCGGAGAGATGGTTTTCAGTTTCAAAGCATTTTTGATCGCATCGGAGCAGCAGATCCTGCTGCAGTAAGGCCTCTCTCCATTCCTTGAACCGACACACTGGATCATCACCACATTTTTAGCCCCCCTGAGGGATTCGGGGTGGAGAGCAATCCTCTCCTCCAGCTCTTTCTGTGTGATGACCCGTGCATCCTGACCATAGAGGAATTCGTGGGGCCGATACTCCTCCGCACCGGTTGCTACAACGATCACTCCATGTTCAATCTCTTTGGTGCCATTAGCGTTGCGGACCTGCGTTTTGAAGTTTCCGACAAAGCCAATGACCTTTTCGATGGTCGTCCCTTTGAGAAGGTGAATCCGGGGGGCTTTCTCCACCTGTTTAATCAGTTTTCCAAGGTGGGATTGAACACCGTTGCCATCGAGGAGATAGTGGATTTTTCTTGCCTTGCCGCCCAACCCGGGTTCTTTCTCAACGAGATAGGCTTCGAACCCCGCCTCTGAAATCTTCCGAGCCGCTGTCATCCCTGCCAGCCCCCCACCGATAACCAGAGCCTTCTGATTCATCTCAACCTTCTGCGTGGAAAGGGGTTCAAGAAGAGCGGCTTTGGCAATGGCCACCCTCACCAGGTCCTTTGCTTTTTCCGTTGCCTCTTTCCGGTGATGCATATGGACCCAACTGCATTGATCCCGGATATTGGCCATCTCAAAGAGGTAACGGTTGAGCCCTGCTTCCCGAATCGTATTCTGAAAGAGAGGTTCATGGGTTCTCGGCGTGCAGGAGGCCACAACAATCCGGTTCAACCGGTGATCTTCAATCATCTTCTTCATCGCTTCCTGCGTATCCTGGGAGCAGGTATAGATGTTTTCCGCCACATAGACGACATGGGGCAGCGCCCGGGCATACTCGACCACTGACGGGACATCCACCACCCCTCCGATGTTGATCCCGCAGTGGCAGATGAAGGCCCCGATGCGCGGGGCCTCATAGTCCACCTTCCTCTCAGAGATATACTCTTTCTCGGTAACCAGCTCACCTCTTGAGGATGAAAGGAGGGAGGAGGCCTCTGCAGCCGCGGCTGATGCCTGCGCCACGGTTTCAGGGACATCCTTGGGACCCGAAAAGGCGCCGCTTACATAGATTCCCGGCCTTGAGGTCTGGAGCGGATGGAAGGTATCGGTCTGGATAAATCCATAAGGATTGAGATCGACTCCGAATGTCTCTGCTATCTCCTGATGGTTTCTCACCGGTTCAAGGCCAACGGAGAGGACGACGAGATCGAATTCTTCAGAGACTATCTCTCCCTCTTCGGTCTCGTAATGGATGATCAGATTCTTTGTCCCGGGAGATTCCTTGAGATGGGAGACCCGGGAGCGGATGTATCGGACGCCGTAATCTTTCTTCGCCCTCTCGATATACTTGTCGAAATCCTTTCCGTAGGCCCTCATATCCATAAAGAAGATGGCGGCTTCCATTTGAGGAGCATGTTCTTTGGCGATGACCGCCTCCTTGGTGGCGTACATACAGCAGACCGAAGAGCAGTAACCCTTGCCGATATGGGGGTCCCTCGAGCCCACACATTGAATCCAGGCCACCCGATGGGGATGTTCTCCATCAGAGGGCCTGCGGACCTCTCCCCTGAAGGGGCCTGAGGCGGAGAGGAATCGTTCAAATTCGATGCTCGTGACCACATTGGGGAACCTTTTGTAACCATATTCGCTCTTTACCGAGGGATCAAACTCATCGAACCCGGGAGAGAGGATGATGGCGCCCACCTCGATCTCGACCTGCTCATCCTTCATCCCGTGGTCAATGGCCTTTGCCTCACAGGCCTTGACGCATTCGAGACACTCCGAACAGCCTGCACACTGAAGGCAGCGCTCCGACTCTCTGATCACATCTTCTTCACTGAGACCCAGGCTGGTCTCATCGAAGCTCCTCCTTTTCTCAGAAGGGAGGGTGACCACGGAAGCTCTCGGCCGGTATTGAACACCCTCCGTATCCACAAGGACGGAATCCTTGTGAGCGCCTTCTTCTTCTCGACCTATTCTCAGGTCCTCTTCCCTCAGATAGCGGTCGATGGAGATGGCGGCCTTTCTTCCCGCGGCCATGGCCTCAATGTAGGTCTGAGGGCCGGTGACCGCATCCCCTCCGGCAAAGATACCGATTGCACCGGTTTCGAGCGTGAGGGGATCAGCCTCAATGTTACCCCAGCGATTGGCCTGAATGCGCTCTTTCCCATCGAGGAAAGAGAGATCCGGTTCCTGACTGATGGCCGGGATGAGGGTGTCTGCTTCAATGATAAATTCCGATCCGGAGATGGGAATGGGTCTGGGCCTGCCGGATTCATCGGGTTCACCGAGGGCCATCCGGTAACACTGCACTCCCTGGATCGCTCCGTTTTCAACCAGCAATTTGGCCGGAGCGGTAAGATATTCGATTTTTATTCCCTCATACTCTGCCTCTTCGATCTCCTCTTCCTGGGCAGGCATCTCATTTTGGGTTCTTCGATAGGCAATGGTCACCTCTTTTGCCCCGAGTCGATAAACTGTTCTTGCCGCATCGATGGCCGCATTTCCTCCGCCGATCACAACCACCCTCTCTCCCAATTTGACCGGTTGGCTGAGGGCCACCCTTCTCAGGAAGTCAACGGCATGAACCACCCCGGAAGCTTCTTCTCCTTCGAGGCCGAGCTTTCTGCTCAAATGGGCGCCTGTGGCAATGAAGATGGCATCATATCCCTGACCCTTGATGTCCTGAAGGGAGAGGTCCTTACCGATAGGTGTATTAAGTCTGATCTCCACTCCCATGCGACCAAGGTAATCGATCTCTTTATTAAGTGCGGCGCGGGGTAGACGGTATTCGGGGATTCCCACTGCAAGCATTCCGCCCGCAACAGGAAGGGCTTCAAAGATGGTCACCCCGTAGCCCATCTTTCTCAGGTCCCATGCGGCAAGAAGGCCTGCCGGACCCGAACCCACGATCGCCGCTTTCTTTCCATTTTCAGGAGGAACGAAAAGGTCGGTCTTATCCTCTTTCTCAAAATCCGACAGAAATCGCTTCAGGCCATCGATGGCAATGGGCTGTTCGACCTCTTTCCTTCTGCAGGCCGATTCGCAGGGATGGGTGCATATCCGGCCGGTGATTCCGGGAAAGGGATTTTTCGCTCTCACCAGGGCCAGGGCTTCCTCAAACTTGCCTGCCGAGATGAGGGCGATGTAGCCCTGTGCATTGACATGGATGGGGCAGGATGCCCGGCAGGGAGGATCGCCTCTCTTTTCGATGCCGTAAGCGCTGGGCATGGCCTGGGCAAAGAGCTGATAGATGGCCGCACGGGTAACGAGACCCTGTTCATAATCATTGGGGATTTTGATCGGGCAGACTTTTGAACATTCCCCACAGGCCTTGCAGTCTTCGATCGTCACATAACGGGCCTTCTTATGAACTGAAACTTTAAAATTTCCCGGCTCCCCTTCCACCTTTTCGACTCTGGCATTGGTGAGGATTTCGATATTCCGGTGGCGGCCCGCATCGACCAGTTTGGGAGACATGATGCACATGGAGCAGTCATTGGTGGGAAAGGTCTTGTCCAGCTGCGCCATGGTCCCGCCGATGCTCAGATTCTTTTCGAGGAGGTAGACCTTTAACCCTGATTCGGCAAGGTCGAGGGAGGTCTGAATTCCTCCGATTCCTCCGCCCACCACCAGCGCCGAACCAATCGGTTTCTTCGGGGAAGGATCCATCTCAGGCCGGCCTCCTCACAACCTTTTTCATGAGGTCTGTTGTCCTGATTCGATTCATCTTCAGTCCCAGCTCGTCCGGTTCAAACCCCAGGGCCAGTCCAAGGAGCTGGGGATAGAAGAGGACCGGGAGCTTATACTCCTTTTGAAAGACCTTTTCAATCTTCTTCTGATTCGATTCATACATCACATTGCAGAAAGGGCAGATAAGGACAATGGCGTCCGCCTGCCGGGCATGTATATGCTCAAGCTTCTTTTGAGCCATTCCCAGTGCGACCTGTTCATCAATCGCCAACACTCCACCGCCGCAACAGGAGAGCTTATCCTCGTAGGAGAGGGATTGGGCTCCGGTTGCCCGGATCAATTCATCGAGGCTTTTTGGATCTTCCGGATCTTCCGCCCTGCCATAGATGGCCGTCGGTTTGGTATAGTGGCAACCATAATGGGGAGCGACCCGGAGAGAGGAGAGATCAGCCCGGACCCTTTCTTCGATCTTTTTTACTCCGATCTCCCGGTGGAGAATCCGGGTGAGATGGAGAACCTGCACTTCTCCTTCGTAACGCAATCCCAGCCAGCGGTAGAGATCTTCGTTGATCCGTTTGCGGAGGTTTTTATCTTCCTGAAGTTCGTGGTTGGCTTCCGCCAGAGAGCCACCGCAGGAACTGCAGAGGGTGCAGACCGAATGGCCTTTTGCCTCGGCCAGGGCTAAATTCCTTGCGGCCATCAAGAGATAGGCATCGTGACTGATCGATTTAACAGGATAGCCACAGCAACTGAAGTCCGGGATGTCGTAAAGATGGATGTCAAGGGCTCCGGCCACCTTCCTTGCGGCAATCTCGTAGTTTAAGGCCCTGACCGGAACCGTACATCCGAGAAAAAGGGTGTAGGAGGTGTTCTTAAGACGGTCCTCTCTCTTCTTCATGATAGAACCCGAGTTCTTTCAGAATCTTCTTCACATCTTCAGTCCGGCCCTGTAAGGGAGGAAGGCCGGATTCTTTCCGCTTGTCGTTTTCAAATTCCGTAATCTCTAAAAGGCGGCCATGGACAGAGAGGAGGTCGATCTGAGTCTTTATGGCCGGCGGCATGTAACCTTCTTTCACGGCAATATTTTTAATCGCATTCATCAGCTCAGGGATTCTGACATCCTGGGGGCATCTTTCATAACAGGTATAGCAGGAAGAGCATAACCAGATGAACTGGCTTGAAAGGACCTCCTTCTTCATTCCCAGGAGAGCCATCCGGATAATTCTTCTGGGGTTATAACGGTCCGTGATCTCCCTGACAGGGCATCCGGCCGTACAGGTCCCACAGGAGAAGCATTTTCTGATATTCTCCCCGCCCGGTTCTTTTCCGATGAGAAGCTTAAAATGGGGGTCGAGATCTCTTGAATGGATCATACTATATGAATGCAACGGTAAAGTTGAAATGTCAACTGGCAAAAGTTCTTTTTATCACAATGTATCCAGGACAGATAGAAATTTTCAACATCAATAATGATGGTATAGTCAAACTTGATGGTTTCGTAAAAAGTCGTCATTCCCGTGAAAACGGGAATCCAGGGGAATTCTAAATGGTTAAAAAGACTGGATCCCTGCTGGAGTTTATCCCGTACTTTGTCACGGGACAGGAATGACAGAAAATAACCTTTTCAGACTTTTTACGAGACCATTAAAACTTGTTTGAGCAAAATTTCACAGGTTGTATATAATATTTATATGGTTTGGTCAAGCCTTTTTGGGGCCAGACATAAAAGGTGAACTCGTAAAAAGTCGTCATTCCCGTGAAAACGGGAATCCAGAGAATTCTAACTACATGAAAATACTGGATTCCTGCTGGAGTTTATCCCGTACTTTGTCACGGGACAGGAATGACAGAAAATCGCCTTTTCAGACTTTTTACGAGACCATCAAAAAAAACTTGTTAAGATTCGATTTTTATTGTATATAGCCAGCAAAAAGAGAAAGGAGGGTTTTTGATGGAAATCGAAGGAAACTTATTCCCTGATGATCTCTACTATCACAAAGAACATTTCTGGGCCAGGGTTGAAGGAGACAAGGTGACGGTGGGTACGACCGACTTTGCCCAGAAATTGGCGGGCGATATTGTGTTCGTGGAACTCCCCTCCATCGGCAAGGCGGTTGAGCAGGGGAAACCCTGTGGGTCGATGGAGTCTGGAAAGTGGGTTGGGAGAATCTATGCTCCTGTCTCCGGCAAGGTAGAATCCGCCAATGGAGAGCTGGAAGATTCTCCTGAGCTGATCAATACCAGCCCTTATGAGAAGGGATGGATATTTAAGATCAGTCCCTCCAATCTTCAGGAAGATCTCAAGAACTTGATGAAGGTGGACCAATTGAGTGACTTCATCAGGTCCGAAATTGAGCGAGTCAAGAAGACGAAAGAGTAGAAAATTTTCTACGGGAAATCAATCAAGAATTATTTTATAATTTTTTTGGGGGGATGTAATGGAACCGGGAAAGGTTTCAGCCCCCCAGAAAATTTAAATGGACCTCTCCAAATTATCCCCCAAACAGTTACTGGAAATCGATGCCTGCACCCGCTGCGGTGAATGTCTCCGTTTCTGCCCGATTTACTCCCAGAAAGGCGAAGAAGGGATCAACCCAAGGGGCAAAATCCAGGCGATAAAAAAATTCATCCGGGCACAGTACGGTCTCTGGGCGAAACTGTTTGGCCCGAGGAAATTGAGCGAGGAGGATTTAAAGAAGTTCTCCGAAATGGTCTATCGGTGCACCCTGTGCGGAGAGTGCGGTTTGCAGTGCCCCATCTCGATCGATGCAAGAAACCTCTGGCTTGGACTGAAAGAGGTTTTAGCCGAATTAAACATCTATCCTCATAATGTCGAACTGATGAGGAGGTATGTTCTAAAAGACCACAATATCTCCGGACAAGACAATGCCCAGCGGATGGAGTGGCTCGAATCTCTGGAAGGCCTGCCCGCTCACCGATACCATAAGGAGAGGGCAGAGGTCGTCTTTTTTGTAGGATGCGTCTCCGCTTATTTTCCAATGGCCCATAAGATTCCCCAGAGTTTCGTCAGAATCCTGGAACGGTCAGGAATCGATTTCACACTTTTAGGAGGAGAAGAATGGTGTTGTGGATTTCCTCTCATCGGTGCAGGCTTTAAAAGAGAGGCTCAAGAATTATTCAAGCACAACATCGAGGGAGTGAAAGGGAAGGGGGCGCATTCGGTTGTCTTCTCCTGCCCCTCCTGTTACCATACCTGGCATGAAGCCTATCAAACCGATTTAAAGCTCTTCGATTCCACACGGTTCATTTTAAATCTCATTAAGGAAGGGAAGATCCAATTCAGTGAGAGGAAGATCAGGGTCACCTACCATGATCCCTGCGATCTGGGCAGGGCAAGCGGCATCTACGAGGCTCCGAGAGAGATTCTAAGGTCCATGCCTGGAGTGGAGTTTGTTGAGCTGGCAAACCATGGGGAACTCTGCAAATGCTGTGGCGGAGGCGGCCTTCTTGAGATGGTCGAGCCGGAGCTTTCAGCCTCTCTCGCCCTGGAAAAGATCAAGGAGATTCAGGCAACCGGGGCAGAGGTTGTCGTCACGGCCTGTCAGCAATGCATCCGGACCATTCAATCCACTGCCAGAAGGATGAAAATTCCTTTGAAGGCGTCGTATATCGCCGAATTTGTTCTAAAGCAGATGAGATAGGAAAGAAAGAATCCACGTAACACTTTAGTGCTTTGAAAAAAGCTCTTTGAAAAAAGGTAACAATTTAGTCTTTTGGAAAAAATGCACTCAATAGACTATTCAACAGGTTTGTCATTCCTTCTGCGGAAGCAGGAATCCAGAGTTTCCTGTGGAAACAGGAATCCAGTTCTTTTT
>DYHU01000312.1 GCA_020724025.1 Syntrophorhabdus sp.
CATACGGAGTGCATTTTAATGAATTAACCGATAGACTGCAAGTGGAAAGTCACCCTTTCGTAAGGGAATAGAGGCCCTTAAAAATTTCCTCAAAAATTTCTTGAAATCTGACTCCGGTTTGATTAAATTAGTCTGGTAATCTTGCTCCAGGAAACCCGTTTAACCCAAATGATCACCTTGTAATGATTTCATAGGATTGAGGAGTTAAAAATGTCTTCTGCATTCTTTACCAATCCCCGAACTAATCCCGAATTGAAAAGCCTCTATGAGATCTCCATGCTCTCTCCCCAGCTCCAGCTCCAGGAATATTTTCTTGGGGTTATGACTACGCTCTCTGAATATTTTTCCTTCGATTATGCGACGATTATCCTGCGGGACGCCAAGAAGGGTTCTCTCCATGTGGAAGCCCTTTATGGAATCGAAATGGAAAACCATCCCCATCATTGTCATAGCAGAAAGGGGGTCATCGGGGAGGTCCTTCAATCCCGTCAACCCATGCCCATTCAGAATGTAAACCAGGAACCCTTTTATGAGGAGGCCATCAAGAGTCCGAAACAAATGGATAGAATCCGGCCGCCGTTGCTCTGCATCCCTCTCATCGTCGATGGCGAACCCATCGGAGTCATGAATATCAATCCTCTTTATGGATCCAGGAATGAATTCGCCGAAGATTTCCATTTCCTCTCTATTCTTTCGGCTATTCTCTCCCCGACCATCAGAAATTATCATCTGAAGAAAGTGGAACATCATGCCGGATCGAGCAAATCAAAATTGAAAACATCCTTATTGGAAGAGATACTCGAAGAGAGATTGACAGAAGTTTTAAACCGGATTGATCCCTATGTCGAGTCAAAGAGCAGAACCGGCCTTCTCGACGATATCATTTCGCTCGTGGAGAAGATCCTGATCAAATCGGCGATGGAAAAGGTGGGCTATGTTCAGACCTCTGCCGCCCAGCTTCTGGGGATCAATCGCAACACCCTCCGGGCAAAGATGAAAGATCTGAAGATCAAATCACGCTGAAAATCTCCCCCTCACCCCTTCCCTCTCCCCATGGGAGACTGTGTCGTAATAACTGTTTTGTCACCCTGAATTTATTTCAGGGTCTCGTAAGTATTTGATTCTATTAGATGCTGAAACAAGTTCAGCATGACATTTTTCACTATTTTCACCTTTACAACACAGTCTCTGGAGGAGAGGGGGAGGGTGAGGGGGCCTCTTGCAATAAATCCAATCAGAGGTCACAATTCATTCGATGAAAAACCCGAAGGAAAATGTTGAAAAATTAAATTCTCTGTGCCGGCAGTGGGGCGCCTCCCTTTTTGGGGTGGCCGATCTTCGCACCTTCAAAAAAGAGGAGTTCCTTCTCCTGCCCGCTTCCCTCAATCAACTTCCCTTGGCCATCTCGACCGGATTTCATCTCTCCGACGCTATTCTGGAAGAGATAGAACATCAACCCACGCCTCTCTACTTTCATCATTATCAGCGGGTCAATATCCTCCTCGACACCATTGGGTTGATCGTGTCTTCAACCATTCAGGACCTCGGATATCAGGCCCTTCCCATTCCTGCCTCACAGATCGTGGACTGGAAAAACCAGAAGGGCCGCCTCTCACATAAACATGTGGCCAGGGCTGCGGGGCTGGGGTGGATCGGCAGGAATAATCTCCTCGTCAATGAAAAATTCGGCTCCAGGATTCGCCTCGTCACCATCCTGACCGATCTCCCTCTTGAGGTCGATTCTCCCCTCGCAAAAGACTGTGGTTCCTGCCGGGCATGCATGAAAGTCTGTCCGGCAGGGGCCATTAAAGAAAAACAGGAAGATTTCGATCACCTCCGTTGCTACGAACAGTTGAGAGTCTTTGCCAAAACCCTCCATTTCAGCCATAATATCTGTGGCATCTGCGTCAAGGCCTGCCGGGGCAAACGCTAAAATATTATAGAATGGTGGAATATTGGAACAATGGAATAATGGAAAAGAAGATAATTGAATCCAAATTTGCTAATTTGAAAAAGGAAAGATGGTTTTTTCATATCGGATGCCTTAAACTTTTATAATTTCCGTTATTCTTTAGCTATCTGTGTTTGAACTTGATTTTCGTCTTATTGAACCCATCATTCCAATATTCCATTATTCCAGTATTTCAAATTTAAGCCACCATGGCAATCTGAGTACAGTTCTATGCAACAATTCTCCATTCAAACCCCGAAAGACTTCGATGTCATCGTGGTGGGTGGGGGCCATGCCGGAATTGAGGCTTCTCTTGCTTGTGCCCGGATGGGCCACCCCACCCTTCTCATCACTCAGAATATCGATCAGATTGGTTACATGTCCTGCAACCCTGCCATTGGTGGTCTGGCCAAGGGCCATCTGGTGAAAGAGATCGATGCCCTGGGTGGAGAGATGGCCCGGGCAACAGATGAGACGGGAATCCAGTTCAAACAGCTCAATACCACAAGAGGACCGGCGGTTCGCTCCTCCAGGGCACAGGTGGACCGTCAGGCCTATCGGCTCAGAATGAAAAGAACTGTGGAGGAGCAGGCAAACCTCTTCATCAAACAGGCGACGGTTGAAGAGATCATCGTTGACAGGAATAAGGTCGTCGGAGTGAGGACAGATTCAGACGATACCATCCGTGGAAAAACTCTGATCCTTGCCCCGGGAACCTTTCTGAACGGTCTTATTCATATCGGCCTCACCCACTTTCCTTCCGGCAGAATGGGGGATCCTCCTTCCATAGGCCTATCCCATTCCCTCAAGAAATTGGGGTTTCGCATTGGAAGGCTGAAGACCGGAACGACGCCAAGATTGGATGCCAATACCATCGACTTCTCCCAGCTTACCCCTCAATGTGGAGATGAGCCTCCTGTCCCGTTTTCTTTCTCAACCACCAGGATCGAAATTGAACAAATCCCCTGCTACATCACCTATACGAATCCGACCACTCACGAAATCATTAAAAGCGGCCTCGACCGGTCCCCTTTATACTGTGGGATTATCAAGGGGGTCGGCCCTCGATATTGTCCTTCGATTGAGGACAAGGTGGTCCGTTTTGCCGATAAGAAGAGGCATCAGATCTTCCTGGAACCTGATGGTAGAGATACCAATGAGATCTACCCGAATGGGATCTCCACCAGCCTTCCCCTCGACATCCAGATGCGTATGTTGAGGTCGATTCAGGGTCTGGAAGAGGTGGAGATCATCCGGCCCGGTTATGCCATCGAGTATGATTTTGTTGACCCCACCGAACTCCGGCCCTCTCTTGAAACGAAAAAGATTGAAGGACTCTTCCATGCCGGCCAGATCAACGGCACCTCGGGCTATGAGGAAGCCGCCGCTCAGGGACTGGTTGCAGGAATCAATGCGGCCCTCTCTATTCAGAAAAGGGAACCTCTCATCCTGAAACGCTCTGATGCGTATATCGGCGTATTGATTGACGACCTGGTCACCAAAGGGACATCGGAACCTTATCGAATGTTCACCTCCAGGGCGGAATATCGTCTCCATTTACGAGAAGACAATGCCGACCTGAGATTAAGGGAAATAGGGTATCTAATCGGATTGGTGAAGGAAGAGGAATATCAGATCTTTTTGGAGAAAATATCTTCAATTGAAAAGGCCCTTTTTAGAATTTCAGAGACCAAAATCACGCCCACAAGGGAAAACAATGAAATCCTTCTTCGTTGGGGCTTCTCGCCCTTGAAGAAGGAAGCTTCCCTCCGGGAACTATTGAAAAGACCTGAAATTCATTTTCCACACCTCTTTGACATTGATCGAACCCTCGAAAGTCTAAGAAAAGAGGTCTTTGAGCAGATTGAAATTCAGGTCAAGTATGATGGTTATATCCAGAGGCAGTTGGAACTGATCGAACGATTTAAAAAATTGGAAGAAATAAACTTTTCGAAAGATTTTGATTTCCGTTCGGTGGTCGGACTCTCCACCGAGGTCATGGAGAAGCTGACTAAAATCAGGCCCTACTCTCTCGGCCAAGCCTCCCGCATCTCAGGCGTCACCCCTGCCGCCATCTCCATCCTGATGGTCAACCTAAAAAAACAAGGCTATCTGTA
>DYHU01000041.1:0-1830 GCA_020724025.1 Syntrophorhabdus sp.
TTTTGAGGAACTTCGGACAAGAATAGAGAAGTCGAGGATTAGTAGTCCGGAGTCTTGATTTTAGAGTTCGGAGAAAAAATAAAACAAAAAAACTCCGAACTACCTGCCTGCGGTAGGCAGGCGAACTAAGCGTTAGGATACTTCCCGTACTCAATGACCACTTGATCCACGCCGGTCATCTCCTTCAGTTCCACATTGATTGAATCCTGCCGGAAGACCTCCAGGGCCTTTCCAACATAGTCGGCGTGGATGGGCAACTCCCTGTGACCCCGATCAATTAATACGGCTAATTCGATCTGACGGGGCCTGCCTAAGTCTAACAGGGCGTCAAGGGCGGCTCGAATGGTCCTTCCTGTAAAAATCACATCATCCACCAGAAGGACATGTTTGCCCTCGATGGGAAAGTGAATATCGGCCTTCTTTACTTCGGGCGTCTGGGTTAGCCTGGTCCAGTCATCGCGATAGAGGGTGATGTCGATGACTCCGGCTGGAAGGTCAACTCCGCTTTTTTGAAAGATTTTCTGTTTCAGGCGCTGTGCCAAATAGACTCCTCCTGACCGGATCCCCACCAGAACCATCTCTTTCAACTGGGGATGTTTCTGAAGCAACTGGTCACATATCCGGTTTAGGAAATTTTCGATATCGACTTCATTGTGAATAATCTGCTTTGAAGACATCTTATAACCCTTTAGAGCTTTCTCCGTGCAGGCCGCCGAAAAAACCAGAGTCCGATGAAGCAGAGAAGGACAAGTCCCAAAATGATTCCGACGAGGACAGGCCAGGGAGGAATCAAGCTCTTCTGCACATCGGATGAGGCAAAGAGATTAACTTCCTTAATCGCCTTTCCTTCTTTCTGAATGAGAACCTTTGCCAACACCTGACCCTTCAGGATGGGAGCGGATACAAAGGCCGGCAACTGGGGGATGGCGGACACCAGGTTCTCTTTCCCCTTTGGCACGGTCACCCGACCATCTTCGGAAGCAGTGAGGCTCACCTGATCTGATTTTCCTCTTTTTACTTTGAGAGGTCCAAAGGAGGCGCCCTTCTTCACCGCTTCCACCGTGGAAAAATTCTTGAAACCATATTCCAGTAATTTCTGTGTCTCGGGCGCCCTTTTCTTCATCTTGTCACATCCCATGACCACAGCGATCATCCTCTGGCCGTCTCTCTTTGCCGTCGCAACGAGATGATATCCAGATTCCTCGATGTGACCTGTCTTCAAACCATCCACGCCGATATTCTTCTGTAGAAGGATATTCCGATTCCCCTGCTTAATTCCGTTGTATTCGAATTCTGTGGTCGAATGGATCGCTAAAACCCCTGGATGATCATTAATATACCATCGTGACAGAAGTGCCATATCCATGGCTGTCGTATATTGGTCGTCGGAAGGCATGCCGTGGGAGTTCTTAAATTGTGAGTTCTTCATTCCCAGGACTTTCGCCTTCTCATTCATTTTGGAGACGAAGACCTCTTCAGAGCCTGCCAGATGCTCGGCCAGAGCAATACAGGCATCATTTCCAGAAGCGATGGCGATCCCCTTGATCAGATCTTCCACCTTCACCCTGTCCCCCACCTTAATGAACATCTTGGAACCCTGGGTCTTCCATGCCTTCTCGCTCACGGTCACCATATCTTCAATCTTCAATTGTCCGGCATGAATGGCATCAAAGATCAAGTAGAGGGTGAGGACCTTGACGAAACTGGCAGGTGGGATTTTCAGATCAGGATTCTGCTCATGGAGAATTTCGCCCGTCAACCCATCCACCAGAACTGCGGACTGAGCATCACACTGGAGGCTGCCCTGGGGGGACGATTGAGGCGGAGCCT
>DYHU01000041.1:1930-4305 GCA_020724025.1 Syntrophorhabdus sp.
GAGAGAGTAGCTTCTCTCGAATATAGGGAAATCGGTTCTCATCTTCCCGGAGATCCCGTCCCGATCGGTTTCTTCTGTCCCTATGTTCCGGAAGAAATGCTTCATGCCGCAGGAGCCTTCCCCCTTCGCCTGATGGGCGGAGCGATCAAGATGTCCCATGCTCCTGCCCATCTTCCCGCGGGTTGCTGTCACCTTGCAAAATCCTCTCTGGAGAGTCTGCTCCAGGGAGAACTCGATTTCCTGAAAGGGATCATCTTCAGCCACACCTGCGACGCCATGCAGGGCCTTTCGGAAATATTTGCCCTTCACAAACGTATTCCCCTCCAATTCAACTTTATGATGCCCACGAACTTATATTCCGAACGATCCCTTCCCTTTTTGAAAGCGGAAATCGTACGACTCAAGGCTTTCCTCGAAGCCACTGTCGGAGAAATAACGCCGCAGAACCTGACAGCTTCCATCCGGCTCTTCAATCAAATAAGAGAGAAAGTTCAAAGTCTTTATCACCTCAGACGGAAATGGCCCGCCCTGATATCCGGCGGTGACTTTGCTCAAATCATCCGGGCCGGATACCTGTTAGACCGTGGCCGGTATCTTGAGCTCTTAAACGAATTAATGAATGAATTACCCAGAGATAAAGAAGAAAAAAATGACCTTACCCCTGTTTACCTCGCAGGCAATATGATCCATTCCCCCTCTTATTTTTCCATGATCGAAGAGGCCGGGGCCAGAGTCGTCTCGGATGATCTCTGCAGCGGAGCGCGATTCCTTCGTCTCGTGACACGGGAGGATATCGATCCCATAGAAGCTCTCGCTGAACGTTACTTCAAATCCTTTTTATGTCCCACCAAGCATAAAGGGGCCCATGCCCATGCTGAAACTCTTTTAACAGAGGTGGAGAAATCTGGGGCTAAAGGGGTCATCTTCCTCCTTTATAAATACTGTGAGACTCACTTCTTTGACTATCCGGACCTGAAATCCGCCCTCGAATCAAAAAACATCCCCACATTGCTTTTGGAGGTGGAAGATCCATCCTATTCGATCGGGCAGCTTAAGATCCGGATTCAAGCGTTCATAGAAATGCTTTCTCCATTTTAGACTTCGGAATGCGGAATTCGGATTAAAATTCAAAAACCAAATCTTTTTGGCTTTATCTTTATTCCGCAATCCGCAATCCGCATTCCGCAATTATATTGGAAGAAAATCATGACAGAGAAGAAGCTTGATACCAATCCCTATCGACCGATTCAATCAACAGGGGCCTACCGTCGTTTGATGATGGCTTATTATTTCATGGTGAAGCACCCCTCCTGGTTCGGGAAAAAGGTGGCCTGGATTACCAGCGGCGGGCCGGTTGAGCCTCTCTATGCGATGGGAGCCCTTCCCTTCTATCCGGAAAACTACGGGGCTATGTGCGGAGCCTCGAGGATGTCAGCTTCTCTTTGTGAAGCGGCTGAGCATAGAGGATACTCCCATGATCTCTGCTCATACGCCCTCACGGATATCGGATCCTATTTCTCGGGCAAAGGCCCGCTCGGCCGCCTTCCCAAACCTGACTTTCTGGTATGCGGAAACAATATCTGCGGCACGGTGATCAAATGGTATGAGATTCAAGCCCGGGCCTTCGGTGTGCCGCTCTTCTTCCTTGACACTCCTTTCATCCACGATGAGATTCAGGAGCATACCCTCCATTATATCCAGGGTCAGATGAAAGATTATATCTCCTTTCTTGAGAGAGAATTGAAGCGGCCTTTTTCAGAGCGCGGTTTTGAAGAGGTATCCACCCGGTCCTTTGAGGCCATCTCCCTGTGGAAAGAGATCCTCGATCTTTCCCGCCATCATCCCGCTCCGATTGCCGCTTTTGACGCCTTCATCCATATGGCTCCCATCGTGACGCTCCGGGGAACCCGGTGGGCAGTCCGTTATTATAAAAAACTCAAAAAAGAACTGGAGGAGAGAATAAAAACGAAAACAGGCGCCTTTGCCCGCGAGGAGATCAGATTGGTCTGGGATAATATTCCGATCTGGTATGATATCCGAAATCTTTCCAAGCTTCTCTCTTCCCATGGCGCAGTTCTGGTTGCCGATACCTACACCTCGGCCTGGGTGCTCGATGAGCTTGATTTTACAATGCCTCTGGATGGTCTGGCCAGGGCTTATGCCACGATTCACCTCAACCGTGGCCTCGATTACAAGATTCAAAAGATGGTTAACCTGATCCAGCGGTATGAAGCGGATGGGTTCCTCATGCATTCGAACCGGAGTTGCAAACCCTATTCTCTCGGACAATACGATATGAGGCGAGAAGTGACCCGGCTGACCGGAAAACCCGGACTGATCATTGAAGCCGACCACACCGATTCCCGCAGCTACGC
>DYHU01000041.1:4405-10597 GCA_020724025.1 Syntrophorhabdus sp.
TTAACGAACAAACTCCAATACTTGTTCTACAGGCTTTCTGTCCTTCTGGGGAGACTCATCCGGGTAGCCCACGGCAATGAGGCAGACGAGCGCCATCTCCGCCGGGACCTTTAATATCGTCTCGATCTCTTTCTTCGCCATGAGCGGAGAGGCAAGCCAGATTGCACCCAACCCCATCTGATGAAATGCCAATAGCATCGTGGCAACCGCCGCAGAGGCGCTCTGAATCGCTGTGGGGGCCGTTCTTCGAAATCCCATGATCCGACTTGCTGTGGGATCAATAGGCTCTCTGGCCATCAATACCTTATCCATCACGCTTCGGTATTCACTAATAAAAATTCCTATGCAGACCGGTGCATTTCTGAAAAAGGAGGTATTCCTTTGGTACCGCTTTACGTCTTCTTCCCACGACTTCGCCTCCGGCCAGGAGGCGATCGTATCGGCAGCGGCCTGGACGGCATCGGCCATCTCCTTTATGACCTCTTTATTCTTAACAACAATGAAACGCCATCCCTGGTAATTGCCCCCGTTAGGCGCCCAGGATGCTAATTCCACTGCCTTCTTCAGCAACTCATCCGGGACATCATCCTGTTTCCATCTTCGAATAGAACGTCTACTTCTAATCAACCTTTCCAAAGTCTCGATATCCATTGATCCCACCTCTTTCTTATACAGAATGCCATTGATCACAGAAGAAAACGTCTGCGAAAGCAGGAATCCAGAAAAACATTGGATTCCGGGTCAGGCCCGGAATGACAATCTTGAAAAGATTTGTGTCGTCATGTATAGATCAACTTCCATTTATCGGCTCGGAGGAAGATTCTCATATCCCTCGACACGGAGGTCAGAGACCACCATCATGGTGGTTGTTCCATGGGCGATTAAATTACCTTCTCCGTTTCTGATATAGGCTTCTCCTAAGGCCAGGGTCTTGCCTTTTTTAATGCATCGGCCTTCCGCCACCAGCTTCCCCTCCTTGGCCGGAGCCAGATAGTTGATCTTCATCTCGACGGTCGTAAGCCCCATCTCATTCTCCACCTGTGGAAAGACCGCCCAGAAAGTGGCCGCATCGACAATCGAAGCGACCGCTCCTCCATGAACAAAACCAAAAGGTTGGAGGTGCTTTTCCGCCAATTGGATTTCTAAAAGGGAAGTTCCCCAGTCAAGGTTCTTGATCTCCATGGAGAGGAGGGAAAAATAAGGAGACTGGTTGACAACCTTTGCCACTGCTTCTTTATATTTTGGGTTTAACTGAACTTCAGCCATCGACCATCTCCTCCGAATTATTTTTTTCCAAAAAGACTATCGTGAGATTCTCGTTCGCCTTGACGCTTTTGAAAGGTTGATATCCCAGCTTCTGATAGAGGTAAAGGTTTCGCTCACTCTTATGGCCCGTAAATATCTCGAATCTCTTCGCCTCCTTAAATATCTCTTCGATTCGATTCATGAGTTGCGTCCCCATCCCCCGGTTTTGAAAATCGGGATGAACGATAAGCCTGCCCACATAGCAGACCCCCTCTTTTATAAAGGCTCTCACAGAACCGATCATTTTTCCATCGATGAGGGCTTTGAGAAAAATTTGATTTTCAAAGTCTTTTTTGATCTCTTCCAGGGTTTGAGTTAATGGTGGAATCGTAAAATCATCATAAATCTCAGCCTCGCTTCTGTAGGCCAGTTTTTGAAGAGAAAGAACCTCCTCTGCATCATCGATGATTGCTTTTTCGATCATCATGCTTCAACCTTTCCTTAATCTATAGTGAACGACCTCGAAAAGTAGTCATTGCGAGGAGCGAAGCGACGTGGCAATCCCATGAGATTGCTTCACGGAGTTTACCCTGAGCCAATTAACGAGATTCTTCGCTTCGCTCAGAATGACAAGAGGCGAAGGGTTCGCAATGACACATGGTGGATGTCAACTTATTTAAGTCGTTCACTATAATACCCGCACATCCAGAGGGATTCCTTTCTTTTCATCACGCACCAGAGACATGGCTTCATTGGGACACTGTCCAACGCAAACTCCACAACCCATACATTTCTCCCAATTTACTTTGGATGTTCCATTGAGCGAAAGGGCACTAAACGCACAGGCCTCCACACAGGTCCCACAGGATACACAACTCGTTTCGTTCACCTTAGCTACATATCCAGATGAGACCAACATTGGAATGCTAAACTTGGTCATAGCATTAATTCCTCCACAACAGCATTTGCAGCAATTGCAGATGATGTAAAACCGATCCAGCATAGCATCCTTAAACCAGGCAGAATGCAGGTGCCCACGTTTGTATTCGGCCTCCAGGATTTCAAGAGCTTCTTCCTGAGTGATACGGCGGGCGCTTTTTGGATTATGTTCAAAGAGAAAGTCTACAAAGGGCTGACCGATAACCATACATACCTGAGTGGGCTGGCAGGGATTGGCTTGGGCATGACGGCAAGCGCATTCGTAAACAGCCACATCAGGAGGCCCATTGAGCACCAAATTCCGAGCCATGGGATATGGAATAATCTGCTCAATGTCTCGCAACGGAATATCTCTGTCGAGAGTGATGATGGCGTGAGCATGTTCTGGTGTGAGCACCTTTCCGTGATAGTGGTCGGACAGCCATGTCCTGGATCGTGGCCTTGGCCTTGGAGGAGGCGGAGGCAAACTGAAAAGCAATTTTACATATTGATTAGTCCAGCGAAGATAGATATAGGCATGCAAAAAACTGAAATTGAAGAATCGCTTTAATCCACCCCCTCGTAACAATCTCCATGTCGAAAGGCGTAAAGGCCGCCAGCGTTCTCCAAATAGCCATAACACGAATATGCCAGCCAGAAGAACGCCGATGACAATAAAAATAACTGTTCCCAACATCTTTAGCTCACCTCCTTTGCCGGATGGTAATTGAGTATTTTCGTTTACATCAATTGATGACAGTTCAATCAGGAGTTTACTAAAATTTGGTTCATTAAGTCAACATGAAACAATCGGGTCCAAATCCTGATTGAAATAATGGAAATCTTTTCCCATTCTGTCACTGCGAGGTCGTATCGACCGTGGCAATCTCATTAGAAAAGGCGAGATTCCTTCGTTTCACTCGCAATGACAATTTCCTAAATCGGGATTTGGGCCAGGGATTGAAAATTAAAAAGAAATCTTAACCGGTTTTAAACCTCTGCGAGTAGCGGTGGGCGAGGTCAAAATATCGCCGGGCCCTTTTTAGGGCCTCTTTTTTTTCTTCTTCCAGGATATTCGGGTCATCGAGCCGGAAACTTTCCACTTTTCCCCGGACATAGGCCCGGTAGCATTTATAGAAATCCAGAATTTCCATTAACTCATGGTCTCCTGATTCCCCGATATACGCCTGGGTCAGATGTTCACCCAGGTCCTCCCTGCCGTGGTAATCGAGGTCCATGCCCAAAAAGGCGATGTCCGCCGCCACATCCGTATATCGGAACCTCTCGTTGAATTCGATGCAGTCGAAGATGGAGATCTCCTCCCCCCAGAAGATGTGCTCCAGCCGGAGGTCTCCATGGCAATCCCTGATTCGATCGGCAGAGATCCTTCGATGAAACAGCTCCGCTCGCTCTTTGAAAAAACGGTTCGTCCGGTTCTTGATCTCTTCATAAACATCTTTGGGAATCGCACCATCAATAAATTTTTCCGTCTGCTCGAAATTTTCATCCGTATCCTGTTTAACCCGCTCCGGTCTTGCAAAGCTTTTGATCCGATCGTTTGTTTCGGCAGTGAAATAGAACCGGACCAATTTTTCTGAGATGGCCTCAATCATCCTGAAGGAAACTTCCTTTTTCTCAAGCAATCGATTCATGAGAAACGCCTCGGGTATCTGCTTCATCTTGACGGCATATTCGACTATCCTTCCCCTGCCATCCAGTACTATCTTGTTGCCTTCGTCCGTAATCTTGATCACTCCAAGATAGAGGGTCGGAGCAAGCCGACGGTTTAACGTCACTTCCTGCTCGCAGTAATGCTTCCTCTTCTCAAGAGAGGTAAAATCAAGGAAACCGAAATTGACCGGTTTCTTCACTTTGTAGGCATAGTTCCCTGTGAGAAAGACGAGGGAGATATGGGTCTCACTAAATCGTACTTCTCCGGGGTGATCGGGATAGATGGCAGGGTTAAGGAGCGCTTTCTTCAGGGACGGGATATCCATAATGAACCTGGTTCAATGTCAAATGGCAAAGTCCAAATTTCAAATCAAATCCAAAGCCCAAATGTCAAATCCCCCACCTCCACCTTTTTTTAAGGGGGGCATCATGGACCGTTTTTGAAATTGGAATTTGACATTCATTTGGCATTTGAATTTTGACATTTGGAATTCATTTGTCATCGTCATCTCTTTTCGATTTTTCTGATCTTCCAGTCCGGAGCGGTGTTATATTCCGTGTCGATGGTGAGGTGAATGATGGACAATCCCTGAACCTTCCTTTTCAAATCGTCAATATCAATGGGTTGAAAAATCGCTTTATTATTCAGATAGGCCTCCCGGGTCAGGGCATTTGATTCGTAATTCTCTTTCGTTCTTTTCAGAATCCTTTCAATCGATTTTTCCTCCGTGCAGGCACACTCTGCAATCACAAAGGGTCGATGGGCCTTCTCCGCAATCTCCGCAGCCCGCGCTCTCAGTTCCTGGGAGATGAAGGTGGCATCCAGAATCAGTCCCTCCTGACTCTTTTCCAGGGCATCCTTTGCCAGTCGAAACATCTCCTCGTAAACCTTTCTCCTGTTCTCGGGACTGGAGGCCACTTTATTATCAAAGATATCCTGCCCTTTCAGAACCTCCAGACGGATCATATCGGATCGGAGGATCTGAAATCCTTTCATCTTTGCGATCTCTTCGGTCACCGGACTTTTCCAGCTCCCCGGAAGACCCACGGAAATCAGCACAGAATCCTTTGGGACCTCGGATTCAATCACCTCTGCAAAAACTCTTTCCATTTAAAACCTCCTCATTGAATAATCAATCACCAAATACCAACCTGCCTGCCGGCAGGCAGGTAACCCAATAATAACCAATATTCAAACGTTTTGGTCATGGGGTATTTGAATTACCTTGAAAATGCCCCCTATTATCCCCCTCTCCCCCGGCGGGAGAGGGCGAGGGTGAGGGGGATAATAGGATGCCCACCCCCACCTTAATCCTCCCCCGTCAAGGGGGAGGAGGATACAATGTAAACTTCATGGTTCGCGGGTGACGAACCCATCATGAAAAATTTATTTGGAATTTGGTTATTGGAATTTTTTATATCTTATCATATCTCCAGGGCTTTTAAAACGATATCATGTAACATTCCATTGCTCGCCAAGATGCCGTGATTTCTTTCGAGCTTGATCCCGCAGGAGAAGTCCAGAGGTTTGCCGTAGATGTCCGTCACTTTCCCTCCTGCCTCCTCGGCAATGATCGCCCCTGCCGCATGGTCCCAGATCTTCTCTTTATAGCCGGGTCTGGAGGATGACGGAACTCTGAGGTAAAAAGTCACTTCCCCCCTTGCAACGATCCCATACTTGGCCTGGCTGTCCATCTTGAGGGGCGGTTGGGTCATCCTCAACTTCTGTGCAATCTTCAGATGAGTCAAGTGGTCGGCGTGGTCCGGTTCAACGCTCTCCGTAAACGAGGCTTCCTCCGGATCGCCCACTTTTGCAACGGAAAGAGTCTGCCTTCCATCTCCTCCCAACTCCATCTGGAAAGAACCCTTTCCTCTCAAAGCAAAGAAGAGACAACCCCTCTTCCCATCAGGTCGATCTTTGTCCACATAGAGATTGGGACAGGCCATAAGGCCAAGTTGCACCGACCCGTTTTGAATCAGGGCCAGGGCGATCGCATACTGATCCCCTCTGATAAAGCCTTTGGTCCCATCAATGGGATCCAGTGTCCAGAACCGTTTATGAATCGAATGAGAGCTGAGATCGATCCAGGAGCAAACCTCATCGGAGGAGGCGTCCGGAAAGAGGTCATGGACATAACGTGTGACCTGCCTGAGGATGTTCGAGTGGTCAGGTTTTTTCAGTTCTGCCGAATCCTCCTCGGCCACCACAATGTCATCTGGAAAGGCTTCTTTGATCAATTTACAGATGATCGCCTGAGACCCATAATCGGCAATGGTTACAGGGGTTCGATCGCTTTTCTGAATGGATGCTCCTTCAGCAAGGTCCTTCCTGACCTTCTGGCAGAGCCGGGATGCCAT
>DYHU01000041.1:10697-19610 GCA_020724025.1 Syntrophorhabdus sp.
TGGATGCTCCTTCAGCAAGGTCCTTCCTGACCTTCTGGCAGAGCCGGGATGCCATGCGTATGGCTTGGATGGCGGTGGAGACTTCGAGAGAGGTTTCATCCATATGTTTAAAAACTCCAATAACCAAATCTCAATATCCAAATAATAACCAATAACCAAATTCCAATAACCAAACTTGGATATTGGATATTAGAATTTGGAATTTATTTGATTATTGGAGTTTGGAATTTGGTTATTAAAAAAGGAGGGGCTTCTTGACCTCTCCTCTTCTTATTTCAGATGGTGCCGAAGGGGGGATTTGAACCCCCACGGGTTTTGCCCACCACCCCCTCAAGATGGCGTGTCTACCAATTCCACCACTTCGGCAGTCGATCCGGTGGCAAAAACAGTGCTGCGGTTATGCAGTATTGCGGTGTTGCAGTTCAAACGGCAGCACAGCAGCACTGCCATACGGCAACACTTCCTTACTTCTTCGGTTCAGGTATTGGGGCCTGAGGTTGAACCGGAGCCTTCTGGGGTTCTGCTGGAGCAGTCTGAGCCGGCTTCTCTTTTATGACTGTTGAGACCCGCCTGGTAGAGGCATAGGTCAGTAGGAGCGAGGTGATCATGAAGACCACCGCCGCCACCGTCGTCAGTTTGCTGAGAAATCCCATTGCTCCTGCGCTTCCGAAAAGCGTCTGGCTCGATCCGCCGAAGGCCGCCCCCATCTCCGCCCCCTTCCCTGCCTGAAGAAGGACGATCAGGATGAGGGCAAAACAGACCAGAACGTGCAATACGATGATGATTGTCATAAAATCAAAACTCCACTTTTTTATTTTTGCACTGAAAGAAGTTAAATTTCCAACAATCAAATTCCAATCCCGCCAAGGCGGGACCAAATAATTCCCAATTACCAACCAAAAATATTTAAAGTTTCCCCTCACCCTTCCCCTCTCCCCTTAGGGGAGAGGGAGAGGGTGAGGGGGTTGAGATTTGGTTATTATTTGATGATTGGCCTGCCTGCGCGAAGTCCCGCCCAACGGGACGAAGGCAGGTGCTTGGTTATTGGATATTTGGTTTTATTTATATCACATTTCTTTAAATCTGACAATCCTTGAGAAAGACTCTGCGCTCAGGCTTGCCCCTCCAACAAGGGCTCCATCAATATCCTCCTGATCCATCAGACCCTTGCAATTCTCCGGAGTGACACTCCCCCCGTACTGAATCCGGATCCCTTCCGAAATTCCACCTGAATAGAGCTTTTCGATCTTCTGGCGGATGAATCGATGTGCTTCTTGGGCCTGCTGGGGAGTGGCTGTCTTCCCTGTCCCAATCGCCCACACCGGTTCATAGGCGACGACAATATCTCTCGCTTCCTTCTCTCCAAGGTCTTTGAGGCCTCCTTCGACCTGCCTCTCAATCACGGAGAATGTCTTTCCCCCCTCCCTCTCCCTTAAGGTCTCACCGATGCAGAAGATAACCTTCAAATCATACCTCAGGGCCGCCTTTATCCTGCGGTTCACCGTCTCGTCTGTCTCACCGAAATACTGTCTTCTCTCGGAATGGCCGATGATCGCATACCGGCAATTGATCTCCTTAAGCATAACCGGAGAGATTTCTCCCGTGAAGGCGCCCTTCTCCTCCCAGAAAAGATTCTGGCCAGCTAAATGGATGGAAGATCCCTTCAATTCTTGAGAGACAGGATATAGAGCGGTAAAGGGGGGAGCAATGGCCACCTCCACATCCTCGATGCCTTTCAGAGAAATCTTTAACTCCCTGACAAGACCGAGGGCCTCCTCGACCGTCTTATTCATCTTCCAGTTGCCTGCGATGAAGGGTAGTCTTTCCATCATCCGTCCTTTCTCAGAGCCTCGATCCCCGGCAATTTTCTTCCCTCAATAAATTCAAGGGATGCCCCTCCGCCGGTGGAGATGTGTCCGATTTGATCTGCGACTCCAGCCTGATTCACCGCCGCCACAGAATCCCCTCCTCCGACGATGCTGAAGCCAGAAGAGCCGGCAACAGCCTTTGCAATCGCAAATGTCCCCCGGCTGAAAGGCTCCATCTCAAAGACGCCCATCGGTCCGTTCCAGAAGATTGTTCTGGCGGACAGAATTTCTTCTGAAAATAACCTTACTGTTTCCGGACCGATATCGAGGCAGACCCAATCGTTGGGAATATTCTCGTTGTTCACAATCTCTCTCTCTGCCTGGACATCCATCCTTTCTGCGGCAACATGATCAGAGGGAAGGAGGAATTTTATCTTCCCCTTCACTTCTTCGAGAAGATTAAGCGAGAGTCCGATTTGATCTCCCTCCACCAGTGATTTTCCAACTTCAAACCCTTTTGCCTTCAGGAAGGTGTAGGCCATCCCCCCTCCGACGAGAAGGGTGGTCACCTTATCCAAAAGATTCTGAATCACCCCGATCTTATCGGAGACCTTTGCGCCCCCCAGGATGGCGACATAAGGTTTCTCGGGATGGACTAATGCCTTCTCTAAACTTTCGATCTCCTTCACCATTAAAAACCCAGCTGCAACGGTCTGTACATATTGTGTCATTCCTACGGTGGAGGAATGGGCACGGTGGGCAGCGCCAAAGGCGTCATTGACATAAACCTCACAGAGGGAAGCCAGGGCCTTTGAAAAGGATTCTTCATTCTTCTCCTCCTCCGGATGAAACCGAAGGTTTTCGAGGAGAAGGACATCTCCCTCTTTCATCCCTTCGATCTGCTTCCTGACTTCCTCTCCAACACAATCCGGAGCCAGAGATACCTTCCCTCCGAGCAATCTCGACAACCTTTCCGCAACGGGGAATAAACTATATCTGGGATCTCTCTTCCCTTTGGGCCTTCCCAGGTGGGAGGCAAGAACTACCTTCCCGCCTGCTTCCTTCACAAAGCGGATCGTGGGCAGAGAGCAGACGATCCGGGTCTCATCGGTAATTTCATTCTTTTCGCTGAGGGGAACATTAAAATCGACGCGGATGAAGACCCGCTTTCCTTTTAAATTGATCTGGTCGACCCTTTGGATGCCCAACATTCACTCCAATCTCACCCCCACCCTTTCCCTCCCCCGTCAATGGGGAGGGAATATTCTTAAAGAAACAAAGAATTATCCCCTCCCTTGGCGGGAGGGGATAAAGGGGAGGGGGAAGAAAAACCGTTACTTCTTCCCAAACAGAAATAAGAACAACTCCACCATCCTGTTGGAGAAGCCCCATTCGTTGTCATACCAGGAAAGGATCTTCGCCAATTTTCCACCGATCACCTTTGTCAAAGGGCCATCGACAATGGAGGAGTGCGGATTGCCATTGAAGTCGATGGAGACAAGGGGCTCTTCACAGAAACTCAGAATCCCTTTCAGCTTTCCATCCGCATAGGATTTTAAAACCTTGTTCAGTTCCTCAGCCGTCGTCCCTTTTTTCAGTTCCACAGCCAGGTCGACCACAGAGACATTGGAGGTCGGCACTCGGATCGCCATCCCGTCCATCTTCCCCTTCAACTCCGGGATGACGAGGGAGAGGGCTGTAGCCGCACCGGTCGTCGTGGGAATCATCGACATCCCGGCGGCTCTGGCCCGGCGAAGGTCCTTGTGCGGAAAATCGAGGATGACCTGATCATTGGTGTAAGCATGGATGGTCGTCATCAGACCATACTCCACTCCGAACTCATCAACGAGAATCTTGGCAATAGGGGCAAGACAGTTCGTCGTGCAGGATCCCATGGATATGATGTGATGCTTGGAAGGATCGTAGTTCTTCTCATTTACTCCGAGAACGAGCGAGACATCCGGATCTTTTGCCGGAGCAGAGATTACCGCCTTTTTTGCACCGGCTTCCATATGCTTGGAGCCTCCTTCGCGATCGGTAAACCTCCCCGTACTTTCCAGAACCACATCGACCCCCAGATCCTTCCATGGGAGCTGGACGGGATCTTTCAGGGCGAAAACCTTGATCTCCTTCCCATCGACCCAAATGGCATCTTTCTTTACTTCAACGCTTGCCTCTAATTTCCCGTGAACCGAGTCGTACTTTAAGAGATGGGCCAATGTCTTAGCATCGGTGAGATCATTGACTGCTACGAACTCCAGATCTTTCCTGTTCAGACCTGCTCGAAGGACATTTCGGCCAATCCGACCAAATCCATTAATCCCAACCCTGATTGCCATAACGCTCCCTCCTTATTAGAATTAATTGTATTACCTCAATTGAGTGATTCTTAATACTATTTTTAAAGATAAACCCTTCTGGATTCCCGTTCCCCGCTTTTCCGGGGACAAGTTTACCCCTGCGAAAGCAGGGGGGAATGATATTTTCATTCATTGGGCGGTAGTCGTCATTCCTGCGGAAGCAGGAATCCAATATATTTGATTTAATTATTAATGAAAAAACGCTCAATTTAGATTTTATTATATATCCTTTTTTCCCCTCCTTCGTCAATATTTTTAGGAGACTGAAGAAAAAATTTCTAAATCTTCCCAAAGAAATAAAAAACTGGTATATTAGGGCCATTAGGAAGGGTGACGTGGAAAGAAAAAAACATACGAATAGAGATCGAACTATATTAGAGATCGTGCAAGGGCTTTTCCACTCTCAGATCGCTTTCCAGGAGATCTTTAAAAGATACAGGGAGGGTCGGCTCCATTTTTCAGACATCGGAAACTGGGTGGATGATAGGGGTCAGAGCCCTCTCTACAACCTGAAGGAACAATCCCATTCCCTCTTCCGGAATAAGGGAAAAGAGCCTTTCCAGAAAAATGAATGGCTCCTCGACCTGGTCATCGGATCCATCTTTCACGAAGCCATGAAGTTAAGGGAAAATATCTATCAACTCGAAATCTATCGCCCCAAGTATCTTAAATATAAACTCCATGCTGGAAAATCCGCTTATGAAAGGGACTATTCCCAGCAATTTGAGCGGATCATCTCAAAGGCGGAACAGGGTGTGCTTCTGGGTATATCGGAAATGCGATCCCTCTTCCATGATGCCATGGAGCAGCTAATTGATCTCTTTAAAGAAAATGGCCGGAATCCCTATCTGGTCCGATTCCTTCTGGAGCACTATTCCCTTCTTCAGAAGGTTTATGGTTCTCAAAGGGGAAAAGAGATCTTCGGTTTCATCTTTGAGAGGGGATTGCAGGAGGCTTATGATCGGGCGGGTCGCAGTTATCTCTTGAGCGGACATTATGATCTCTCCTCCCGTTATTTTTCAAAAGCCTTGAAGCTGGGACCTCCTCATAACGAGCTCCGTTTTTTGCTTTACTTCAGCCTCGGAATGAATGCCTATTACAGAAATGCTTACCCGAGGACCCTGTCCTTCTGGGGAAAACTGATTTCCATCCGGTTGAAGAATAATTTTAAAAAACATTATGCCAGGCAACTCGAGGAGGTCTGCCACAAGATGACTTCGGAATTAAACGAGGAGGGAAGACTCAAACTGGCCCAAAAGGCGCATTCCCTTGCCGATCAGATTAAAAAAATGTTATGATAATTTTTAAGGAGTAAGTGCGATGCCGATCTATGAATATCATTGCAGCCGATGTGATCATGAGTTTGAAAAACTGGTTTTCAACTCCTCTGAAAAGATCACCTGCCCTGAATGCAAAAGCAAGAAAGTGAGCCGGATGATGTCCGCCTTCGCCTTTTCAAGCGGCGGAAAGTTCAAGAGCACCGCCAGCTCCTCCTGCAGCAGTTGCTCCTCCACCAGTTGCTCCACCTGCGGCTCCAGCTAATGGAAAGATGGAATATTGGATAATTGGAATAATGGATTTCAAACCCAATATTCCACTATTCCATTGTTCCATTATTCCAATTTAGAGGTTCGTCAGGTGCCGTCTTGCCTCCATCTCCTTCCTCAGCGACACATCTTCGTGAAGGTCTTTTAAAACTACATCAATCAACCGAATCATCTCCTCTTTTTCCTCCGGCAGTTTGCCATGGAGGGGAACGAGGTTCGAGATATGATCGCTTAAAAATTGGGAAGTGACCTGGAGTTCTTTTAGAAGGAGTCTTGTCTCTTTTAAAATCGTCTCCGGCGATGCCAGTTGGAAGCGGCCCTCCTCAATGGCCTCGTAAAGAAGGGAGTTGGGTTGGGGAATGAATGTCCGGACGCGTATGAAATGGGGGTCGATCTGATTCAGAACATCCGCGGTTCCCCTCGCATGTTGCTCCCACTTTTCTTCTCCGCCGATTCCCAGCAAAACATATAAGGAGTATTCAAACCCTGCTTGCTTCGCCTTTCTCCCTGCTTCGATCATCTCTTCTGGACTTGCCCCTTTATCGATCTCTTTTAAAAGCTCCCTATCTCCGGTTTCAAGGCCCACATGGAGTCTGTTCAACCCTGCCTCATAGATCTTCCTTAAATCCTCGATGGGTTTCTTTGCAATCGTCTTCGTCCTTGCATAACTGGTCACCCGTTCAATATGAGGGAAAGAAGAATACAAACCATTTAAAATCTTGACCAACTCCTCTGTCTTGAGAACCAGGCTGTTGGAATCTCCGATAAAGACGGTTCGGACTCTATCACTGTACAGTTCCCTGGCCATGGTGATATCCTCAAGCACCTCCTCCAGTTCTCTCCTCTCGAATTTCATCCCTTTATACATAGAACAGAAAGTGCACCGGTTCCAGGGACATCCCCTCGTCACCCTCAACAGGAGGCTGTTTGCTTCGCTCGGAGGCCGAAAAGGTGGAAAGTCATAATCTCTTCTTCTCAATCCGAATCTTCCAAGGGTCATAACTTACCTCACTGAAAATATTAAGTGAACTATATACAGCGACTTAAATCATAGCAAAGAACGTCATTCCTGCGAAAGCAGTCCCGCCAAAGGCGGGACAGGAAAACACTGGATTCCGGGTCAAGCCCGGAATGACAAACTACATAAGACTTATGTCGTCATGTATAAAATGATCTAAAGTGACTGAAGTTAAAAGATCATCGTTACTGGAATTCCTTTTTTCTCAAAACGTTCCTTTAAATCGATTCCAATGACATTAAAATAATCCTCTTTTAAATAAGCGTCCAGTCCATTTTTACGGTAGAGCCCCTTCACCTTATTCGGGTAATTCATCTTATCAATGAGGACCCCATCAATCACTCCTTCCAGCATTTGAACCAATGCTTTTGAATCCATAGGAAGCATTGGACCAACAAAGGCATAGGTTCTCACTTTTTCTAGATGAAGAGTTCTCAATGCCTTTGCTCTGGACTCAATCGCAGGAGAATGGGGTTCAAAAATTTTTTTCACATTCTCGTCATGGGTGGTAATGGTCAATCCCACTTCGATCTTTTCAAACCGTTTAAAAAGGTCGATGTCCCGCAGACAGAGAGGCGAACGGGTCAGCAGGTTGACCGGAAATTCCTGATCCAGGAGGGCCTCCAGACACCTCCGGGTGATCCGGTACCTTCTCTCAACGGGCTGATAGGGATCGGTCACCGTGCTGATAGCCACGACTCCCGGTTTTGCCCTTTTCAACTGCTTCTTCAGCAGAGAGGGGGCGTTCACTTTGACATCAATAAATGCACCCCATGGTTCTTTGTGGCCGGTGAAGCGTTTCATAAAACTTGCATAGCAGTAGTGACACCCATGCCCGCAACCCACATAGGGATTGAGGCAGTAGTCAAAACCGGCGATCGCCGTTCTGGTGAGAACGGTCTTTGCAAAGATCTCTCTCACTTTCATCGATATCATTATAACGGAGTTTCAAATAAATTTACATGATAAACTTATCACTCACGAACCATGAAAATAATAAGAACTTCCCTCCCCCTTCGATGGGGGAGGGTTAGGGTGGCCGCCGGCTCAGAGAGCCTCTGGCTCGGAGAGGGGTGACCATGTGACTTATGATTACCCCCCACCTTCATCCTCCCCCTCAAGGGGGGAGGAGATTCTTGGGAGTTATTTTCCATGTAAATTAAAATGCCTTGGGATGGCCAAGGGTTATGATGTCCGGGGATTACTGGATGGGCAATTCAGGGGAGGGGAAAAGGAGGCCTTCGATTCCTTTCTGCGGGTAGATTTCACCCCGGTGGGAATAGATCTTCCGAAAGAATTCGAAGATGTCAATCTCTCCTCTTTTCGCCTTTTGCCAGAGCCCGTAGAGATGATGGGCGGTGATGAAACTGATATTATATTCAACCAAGAGGTCGATCAGTTCCCTGGAGATATGGCTCACCTGACCCCTCTCGGAAAGGGGAAGGCGAACGTGAGTGCTCGCAATAATCAGGGTTTTTTCATTCTCCTTCTTCTCTTTCTCAAATTGAATGACCCGGTTAATCTTTGGATGATTTCTGTCGGCCTCTCCTTCACACATCATTACCTGCATTCCGAAGGACTTCTGGGTATCCGGAATCTTTACAATGCGGTCTACGGAGTGATAATGAATTCCAGGCGATATCTTGAATCCCAGATCTTTGAAGATGGCGTGGACGGTATCCAGCAAGAGCATTTCGTTTTTAGGCCAGAGGAGCGTCTCAATAGTGAAAAAGTCCTTTTCTTTAATCGTTGTCGAATCCTTTTGAGAGAACTTATCAAGCTCTGACTTCAAGAAATCCTTCCGTGCCCTCTCTTTTTCAGTGCTACTCCTTTCCGCGCGACCGACAATGAACATCAGAATAAGGCAGACCAGCGGCACAATAAGTCTCGTCTCCCCCTCATAGGTGATGGCGCTATAGATCGCAAAAATGGCAAGAAAAAGCTGAAACAGAACTAACATTATTCCTACCTTTTAAAAATGAAGTGAAAACAATAGGTTAAAGGCAAAGTGATATACAGCAATTATTATACCAATACGGCCTAATTTAAATTCAATAATATTATCAAATTGTTAGGCTAATAACCCTGATGCTTGGCTTAAAATTTGCCCTAAAAATATTACATGATTTGAACGAAAAATGTCATTTTGGGCCATTTTGGCCTATTTAGAATTGGAAAAG
>DYHU01000313.1 GCA_020724025.1 Syntrophorhabdus sp.
GGGGAGCCAGCAAATTCAAGGCCAGGAGATTCCTGGCCTTTTTAATATGAAGGTCTGGGTATATATATTACAGAGCGAAAGTACTGTACGATTCTACTGTGGCCAAACTAGTGATATTGACCGCCGCCTCAGACAGCATAATGATCCCAGTTACCACTTATCTAAGACTACAAAAAGATTCGAAGGCCCTTGGAAGCTTCTCTGGTCTCATGAGTGTTCAGATCGTAGCAGTGCTATGAAGCTGGAAATGAGCATCAAGAAGCGCGGGATCGGTCGTTATTTAAGGGAAGTTCAACCGGTGTAGCCCCGCTATTGGCTGATTAATCCCGCTATAGCGGGATTCGAATTCTACTCGGGGAGCCATTTCGACGCGCTCAGGGGCACCCACTTTTGTGGTGTGCCCCTTTCGCTTGCCCATCGAGCACCTCAGGGTCCCGAGCCTTGCCGAGGGACTCAAGGTCTCCGACCGGGTACAAGAAGCGCGGAGAAATGGCCCTGAGCCTGTCGAAAGGCGTGTCGAAGGGCCAGAAAGGTTTCTTATGTCAGCATGGTTTTATATCCTTCGACTCCAGTCCGGTTCACTTTATTCCGGAGCGACCGCCGATTTGAAACAGCGTTATGAAGAGCACAGCAACAAACGAGCATGCAGGACCACAACCCTAGATCCGCCCATTGCCCTCGTCTATTCGGAAGAATATGAAACGTTCAGTGAGGCACGCAGGCGCGAAGCTCAGGTGAAGCGTTGGTCTCGATATAAAAAAGAGGCTCTTGTCGCTGGTGATTTAGTCACATTACGAAACCTATCCAAATCAAAGTAGATCAGACGTACCGCGTCAGGGATCTGAAGGGGAGGTTACACAGGGAGAAACAGGACGTTTCGACCGTAGTGGCCGAGTCTTCCTCAAGAAGCCATTTCGACAAGCCTTTCCCCCTATCTTTCTATACACAATACAGATTCCAAAGAAATAGAGCCATCTTTCTTTAGTTTTTGCGTTTTGTATTTAACGGTTGACGTTAAACAGTAATTGTGGTAACCGCACAGATAGAGAATTTGCTTCAAGCGATGCTTTTCAAGTGGAAATTGTTGATTATCACTGAATAGGAGAAGAAAATGGCGACAAAGAAACTTGATTCGGTTCATCCCGGGGAAATCCTGCAAAAAGAGTTTTTGGAGCCGATGGGGCTCAGCCAGAACAGGCTTGCCCTGGCATTAGGAGTTCCCGCAAGGCGAATCAATGAGATTGTCTTGGGGAAGCGAGGGATTACCGCTGATACTGCCTTGAGACTTGCCCGGTATTTCAAGATGTCCCCCCAATTCTGGCTTGGTTTACAGATGGACTACGAATTGGATGTGGCAGAGGACATGCTTGAAGGCAGGCTCGAAAAAGAAGTCACTCCCATGTCCGCTATAGGATAAAAAAGATCGCCGGGGGTTAGCCTTTGACCGGGACTAAAATATACGGCCGAGACTCTTTTAAGGAAATCCCGCCGGAGGTGCAACGGATCCTCCAATCGCTCAAGGCTTATGAATTTGGTTACGGCAGCGAGAAGTTCCATCAAGCGAGCGATCATCGCCAAATTGCACGCCTCATGAAGCAAGCCCCTTGTTCTCCGTTCACCATCATCATAGAAGAGGAATTGCTTGATCCATCGCATTTTTGGAATAAGCGATATGTAAAGATTACAACAGAGCAGATCGTGTCGGAGCTTGATGAAACCGTCCTGCGCTATTTTGAGCGCGAGATCAACGCCCGGATGGCGAAATTTCTGGAGCATGACCGCGATGCGGAAAACCGATACTTCCGAAAGCTTTTAAAGGAATATTATCCACAGGCCAGAAGGATTCTCCGAGATCAGTATAAAGAGCTTTATCCGCGTGCATGGAAAAAGAAATTCACCATGGAGAAAATCTCAAAGCCCCGGAAAAAAAGGCACAGAGAGCGTCTTTATGCCATTCCCGACCCCCTGAACTACTGGGACAGCCGTAATTCGTACCAGCAATACTTTGCCGTGCCGGAGTATAAGGTATTGTGGCAAGGAGGGGGAGGAAGCTCCGGCCAGCGGGAGACGCAGAGCAAATTGGGATTCGCTTTTGCGCTATTCAGCCAGATACAGGCGATTCCCAGCCACATTTTCGTATACGATAAGGATAACATCCTGCGCTATGTCGACACACTTGAAAAATTGTGCCTGGCCCCCACTGACATGGGGAGCAACTACCAATTGAATCATAAAGAGATGCAACAGTTATTGCGTGACACATTGCGGGTGGAACGCGGCAGTATTCTTGAGCCTATTCGCGCCATTGAAGTAAGGCCGTTTTTGAAAATGGAAGCAAGGGTTCCTCGGCTTTGTAAGGCGGAATAGGTCACCATGGGGAGGAAGCCATTCCGTCAGGTGGCGGTGCGAAAGTTGGGATACACGGCGGCGTAGCTGGCGCGGTTTCCAGGAATGATGATTTCGCCAGCCAACTGGATGACGAGTCAGGAAGAGTTGGCGGAGTTGGATGGTTGGTATAAATAATTTGCATTTACCCCTACGTCCCCTGCCTATAACCTTTTACTTGACATAGGACAAAAACGGCGAGACCAATAAAATAGTTTGTATCTATTTTTGTTATTGAATCAGAATACAAGAGCCATCCCCAAGTTTAATATGGCGACGTCAAACGTTCATTGACAAAATGTAGCCATTAGGCTACTATTGAATTGTGGTTGAGATTCGCAAAACTGAACTTTTCGCTAAGTGGATTGATGGCTTGGAGGACATCCGGGCACGTGCGCGCATTCTGGTAAGGATTGAGCGATTAGCTGCTGGAAATCCCGGAGATGTAAAGCCAGTGGGCGAAGGGGTCTCAGAGTTGCGGATCGATTACGGACCCGGGTATCGGGTTTATTACACACAACTTGGGCGATCGGCGGTAATTCTGCTGGCTGGTGGTGAGAAGCGCACCCAGGATAAAGATATCAAAACCGCACTTCGCCTGGCAAAGAATCTATAGGAGGATAATATGGCAAAAACAATCACGACCAAATACGATATCTCCGAGCATCTTCGTACTTCGGAGGAAATGGCTGCTTATCTTGAAGCTTGCATTGAGGAGGCAAATGGTGATGCCGCCTTCATTGCTAAAGCACTGGGAGATATTGCCCGGGCAAAAGGCATGTCTCAGGTGGCGCAGGATGCCGGCTTATCCCGCGAAAGTCTTTACAAGGCGCTCTCCGGAGAGAGAAATCCGGGCTTCGACACCATTCTCAAAGTAATAGATGCACTCGGTCTGAGACTACGCGCAGAAACAGCCCTTGACGGCAAACTGCGGAAAGAAGCCAAAAGATTGCCGAAAAAAGCGCTCCACCGCATGACTTACAGCCACCGCTGACTTAAGTCGTCCTGCATTAGGAAACAAAATTGGGGTCACCCATAGATTGCCCTAAACACTACCAGCAGGCATGGTGACTTTTTCAACATGGAAACTTACGTTTGACATAGAAATCTGAGAGGTGTATTCTCTGAACCAGGAAGTGCCCGAACACGGGGGAGACACCAAAAAAACATCGGAGAAATTCACGACATCTGAAGATGTAACACTACTTCTGCACCTTCTCCTAAGCTTTTAAAATGGTGTATATTCACCTGCAAATTTGCTATGGCAATCGAATCACTGGATAACGATTCTTATTGGAAGGCGATAATCAACTGGAAGCCACCTCGAAAGTGGTATAGAGATGATGAATATGAAGGTGTTTACTTGGGAAATGGAGATAAAGACGAGTATGGAATATATAGATTTGAGAGAAGGCAGGTAAGTCGGAAAAGTAGGAGTGAGAACCTTTATATTGGTATCGCATTTAGACAAGTTTTTGATAAGAGACTCCATCAAGGATTCCATGAATGGATGTTAAGAGATGTCAAAAGTTCAAGAACGAGGGGAGAACGAGGGGTCGCGGTAGGGACGCTGGTTGCCCAGCGCCCCCCGCACAGATCCGTACTTGA
>DYHU01000042.1:0-12270 GCA_020724025.1 Syntrophorhabdus sp.
TCAGTGATGCCTCAGTTACAGGGGGTCACAAAATTCCTGATAAAAATTTAATTACACCCGATAGGCGGGACATTCCTGTCCCGCCTATATTGGAGGCGGGGTTAGAAAACCCCGCTCTCCGAGCCAGAGGCTCTCCCTCCGGGGCAGAAGCCCCTCTGGGGCGGAGCCTGAGCCGGTGGCCTATCGACTCCCACTATCAACGAGATGGAATTACACCCCGTCACTGAAACGTTAAAATCTCATCCTAAAATTCTTGACAAGTTCAATGAGTTAGGTATATAAGATTTTCTGTATACAGTATCCAAAAATTTTACCCGGGAGGTGGTATGGATGGAAGAGATCAACCTTTTCAAAAATATTACGGTTTTAAGTCTGGAACAGGCCACGGTCCTTCCCTATTTGACCCTCCGTCTGGCTGAGGATGGAGCCAATGTCATTCGGATGGAACACCCTGTCTATGGCGATCCCAACCGGAGAATCGGGGACGATGTTCTCAAGGAAGACCGAATGTTCTCCTATTATCTCTCGATCAATGCAGGGAAAAAGGCCCTCTCGCTGGATATTGGAACCCCGGAGGGTCAGAAGATCCTTAAAGAGCTGATCCTAAAACTGAAGGTCGATATCTTTTCAACCAATCAACTCCCGAGGAATTATCCCAAACTCGGTATCGGGTATGAAACGCTCAAGCAGATCAAAGAGGACATCATCTGGCTTGGGATGACCGGTTTTGGCCCGCAAAGCAATGAGGCGGCATATGATCCTGTCTTGCAGGCAAGAGGAGGATTGATGGAATTGACCGGCGAGAGAGATGGAAGTCCCCAGGTCATGGGAATTCCTCTTCCCGACATGGGGGCAAGTGAACACGGTTATGGCCTCCTGATGAAGGCCCTTTATAAGAAAGCGGTCACGGGAAAAGGGAGCCGGATCGACCTCTCCATGTTTGAAAGCACCACTTCCTGGTTGACCCAGGCGATCACCCATACCGTTACCTTCAAGAAAAAAGTCTCGCGGAGGGGAAACACCCACGAATTCTTTGCTCCGGTCTCTGTTTATGAGACGAAAAATGGATATGCCTATATCGCGGTGGGGAATGACCGGCAGTGGGAGACGATGACGAAGATCCCGGGATTCGAATCGCTTTACAAGAAGGAATACGAACGGAACGCGGGTCGGATTGCGGATGTGAGTAATTTAAATAATGCTATCAATGCCATCACCAAAAAATTGACGACGGAGGAACTCATCGATATCTTCAACAAGGCCACGATTGCCATCTCTAAAGTGAATACGATCGAAGAAGTGGTAGAGGATCCCCTGGTGAAACCCAATCTCATCCACAGTAAAGACCCCAAAACAGGTCTCGAAGTCACTGTAGCCCCTCCTCCCTTCATGACCCCTTATCTGAAATCAACCAATCGAACGCTCAATTTCCCTCCGCGATTCGGGGAACACAATGAGGAGATATACGGTGGACTTCTCGGATACAGCCCGGAGCAACTGAAGGAGTTCAAGGAGAAGAATATTATTTAAACACCCCCTCCCTACCCTCCCCCCTCGAGGGGTAGGGAGGGGGGGACGAAAGGAGCAAGCGATGGCCCTCGATTTCTCTTTTACCGAAGAACATGACTTTTTTAGGCAGACCATCAGGGATGCGGTCAATCGTCTGATCATGCCCCGTGTGAAGGAACTGGATGAAAAAGAGGAATTCCCCTGTGACCTCTGGAAAGAGTTTGCCGGCCTCGGGTATCTCGGTTTAAGGCACAAAGAGAAATACGGCGGGATGGAGACCGATACGATCACCCAGATGATCTTCTATGAGGAACTGGCAAGAGGTTCCTGTGGATTTGCCATGTCGGCCATCATGCAGGTCTTGATGGGAACCTACTTCATTGCCCGCTTCGGAAACGAAGAGATTAAACAGAGGATCCTGGTGCCGGCCATCAAAGGTGAGAAGATCGGGACCATCTGTTTTACCGAAGACCAGTCCGGCTCTGACCTCGGTGGAACAAGAACGCTCGCCACCAAAGTGGATGGGGGCTGGAGGATCAATGGACGAAAGCAGTGGATTACGAATGGACCCATTGCTGAGTTTACCACCGTGATGGCAACGGTCGATCCGAAATTGGGGCTGAAAGGCCTCAATTTCTTCTTGGTCGAAAAGAAGACCGCAGATCGTGATGGGTTCGTCACTGGTCAGAGGCTTCATAAGCTGGGCTCTCGCTGTTCGGTCACAGGCGAATTGGTTTACGATAATGTCTTCGTCCCCGATGAGAACTTCCTCGGAGAAGAAATCGGGAAAGGTGTTCAGTATGCCGGAGAGATTTTGAACGAAGTCCGGGTCATGACCGGGATGAATGCTTTAGCCATTGCCAAAGAAGCCATGGAGGATGCAAAGCAGTATGCCAATAACCGGATCGCCTTCGGAAATCCCATCAGCAGATATCAATTGATCCGTGAAAAATTTGCCAAATACTGGGCCTGGTATGAGGCTTCGCGAACCCTCCTCTATCGATGCGCCTGGATGATTCAGAACAACATCCCTTGCACCAACGAATGTATGCTGGCAAAATATCATGCCACAGAGATGTGTATGTTTGCCGTTGAGGAGGCGATGAGGATCTTCGGGGGAAACGCCTTCTGCAGTGAATATCCTGTCCAGCGCTTCTGGAGGGATGCCAAATTCCTGCTTTACGGTGGCGGTACCCACGAAGTCCTGTGCGACTATCTGGGAAGAGTCTACTGTAAAGATTAAATGGTGAATGGTGACTCGTGTTGGTGAATCGTAAAACCTAAATATTTTTAGATTTACGAATCACGATTCACGAATCACGGATCACGTTTTTATAGTATTCGGGGGTAAAAATGGAGATCTATGTCCTGGTGAAACAGGTCCCTGATCCGGAGGCGATCGTGAAGGTCAAATCGGATTTGGAACTGGAGATTGAAAATAAATACTTCACCAGCTTCTTTGATGAGATCGCTGTAGAGGCAGGCCTGAAACTGAAAGACAGGTTTGGTGGTAAAGTGACGGTTCTAACTGTCGACAATCGAAGGGTGGATGCCCTGAGAAGGGGAATCTCCATGGGAGCGGACGAAGCCATCCAGATCACTGACCCTGCATTAGAGGGGTCTGATCAGTTTGCCATAGCCAGAACCCTCTCTGCTTATCTCAAAGATAAACCCTTTGACCTCATTTTGGCTGGAAGGCAGGCCATGGACGATGATGCAGGCATTGTCGGACCTGCAGTTGCCGAATGCCTGGGAATCCCTCATGTCCATTCCATCCTCGGCCTCGAAGTGGACGATCAGAAGAAAGAGGCAAAAGTGGTCAGGGAGGTCGAGAACGGGAGAGAAAACCTGACCTGTCCCCTCCCTGCCCTTTTCACCTGCCAGAAAGGACTTAACACGCCTCGTATCCCATTGGTCATGAATGTGATGAAGGCGATGAAGGCACAGATTAAAAAAATCGATATCGCCTCCCTGGGGTTGTCCCCGGTCGATGTGGGTTCTCTGGCCGTTAGGGTGAAGATCCAGAAATATCTACCTCCACCCAAACGGCCTCCGGTCAAGATGATCAAAGAAGATTTTCCTGAGAATGTGAAGACGCTGGTCAAACTTCTCAGAGAAGAAGCAAAGGTTATCTGAAATTCATAGTTGACAGTTCGGAGTTCAGAGTTCGGAGCAAAAAAAGAAACACCGAACTCCTAACTAAATTACTCCGAACTATTGCGAAAGGGACGCAATATGGGCAACGACATCTGGGTTTTTGCGGAGCAGCAGGACGGAAAGGTGAAAAAGATCGCTTTCGAACTTCTCTCTGCGGGAATCGACTTTTCGAAAAAGACGGGGCAGGAGGTTTCCGCTCTTCTCCTGGGAAGCGGCCTTGAGGGAGCGGTAAAAAGTTTGACTCCTTTTGCTGATAAAATTTACTTGATGGACGACCCCTCCTTCACACCCTATACTTCGGACGACTATTTAACGAGCATCGCCTCGCTGGTGAAAGAACATCAACCGTCCATCCTATTAGGAGGCGCCACATCAACCGGAAAGGACCTCTTTCCGAGGCTGGCCATGCACCTTCAAACAGGCTATGTGCCTGACTGCACGGGTTTATCTACAGGAGAGGATGGAAAACTCACAGCCATGCGCCCTCTCTTCGGCGGGAAGGTCTTTGCCGAAATGGCTTTTTCCGAAGCCAGGCCTCAGATGGCAACGGTGAGAAATAATGCCTTTCTCGTCAATGAAAATCCCGATAGATCGGCGAAGGTCATTTCGGTCTCTTCTCAAATTGATCCCTCCTCAATGAGGAAGAAGGTGACCGGGTTCGAGAGGGCGGCCGGAGCGAAGTTAGATATCACTGAAGCGGATATTGTGGTAGCGGCAGGGAGAGGTATCAAAGCCCCTGAGAACTTTAAGATCATGGAGGATTTGGCCGATGTCCTCAATGCCTCAGTAGGGACAACACGAGCCACCGTAGACGAAGGATGGAGGGATCTCAAAGACCAGATCGGAAAGAGCGGAAAGAATATCTCGGCCAAACTCTATATGGCCTTTGGTATCTCAGGCGCCATTCATCATGTCCTGGGCATCGGTACCTGCAAAACGGTGGTCGCCGTCGATACCGACCCGAATGCCCTCATCTTCAACTATGCCGACTACGGCATCGCCGGGGATCTCTTCCAAATTGTGCCGGCACTTACCGAGGAGTTGAAGAAGGCACTCTCAAACACATACAGAGAATGGTAGCCGCAACCTTTATGGTTGCGAATGTTGAAACGCAGGCTAAAGCCTACGCCTACCACAAAATCAAAAACGCTATGCGCTTTGCAGCGGACCCTGGAACAATTGAAAGGTGAGGGGGATAAGATTCCTGAAAGGAACAATAAATGAAAGAATTCAATAACCCCCGGACTGGATGTATTTTCATTTTTCTCTGATTTGGTGTATATAATTAGAGTCTGTTTATAAAGTCGGTTAATCAGTCATGCCGGACTTGATCCGGCATCCAGAGACCTTGAAAAGACTGGATTCCGGCTTTCGCCGGAATGACCACTTTTTATGACACCGGTAATTTATGGACAGACACTAATTAAAGGAAATAATGTGATAAGATAAATGAAAGAAATCGATCGAAATTAACACGTTAGGAGGTTGAGGAATGGGAGAAAATTTAATTGTAACCGATCCGGAAATCCTGAGCGGAAAGCCCATTATCAAAGGGACTCGAATATCTGTTGCTCTGATTCTTCAATGTATCGCCTCTGGGATGACAAAAGAAGATATTCTCCGGGGGTACCCAACACTCACTCTGGAAGGTTTGGAAGCGGCATTAGATTTTGCGGCAAGGCAATTTCAGGGTGAGGAAGTTAAATTTTTTGAGAACAGACAATAATGCGATTTCTTGCCAATGAAAATCTTCATACGGGGATAGTTCGAGGACTTCGGGAAGCCAACTATGAAGTTCTGTTTGTTCCAGACCTTGGTTTGGCTGGGCACAAAGATCGTGAGATTCTGGAATATTCCGAGAAGAACGAATTGGTATTAATATCTGGGGATAAGGATTTTGGTGGCCTTGTTGAATTTGGCCCCTTATGGGGACATGGAAAGGTAATTCTCCTTCGTTATCGCTTTATCAATATCCAACGGATAGTGAAAAACATTCTTGAGATGCTCAACCGTGAAGCGGAAATGCTTAGCAAAGAAAAATCGTTTGTTATTGTCCTGTCAGAATCTGGATATAGGATTCACAAGCCAGGGAGTTGACAAAATGATTATTGAGGAAGCAGAGTTTGATCAAAACAAAGCCTATTCTCAAACAGAATGGGCTTTTTGTTAATGTGGTAGGCAGGGACACGGACACATTTTTAATGGAGAACATCTGAACAATAGAAAGGTGAGGAAAGTTAATGAATGATAAAATGTCAAAAGGCAGATCCTTAATTCCTATGGAGCGGATTGAGCGATCAATCTTATTAATTCGTGCTCATAAAGTGATGCTCGACCGTGATCTGGCTTATCTCTATGGGGTTACCACGAAAGTTCTAAACCAGGCGGTCAAAAGACATAAAGATAGGTTCCCTGAAGATTTCATGTTCCAGTTGACTATGGAAGAGGCGAAAATTGGGTGGACTGAAGTCAGAGGTGGTGGTTTAAGGTCACAAATTGTGACCTTAAAAAGAGGCCAGCACATCAAGTATCGCCCTTATGCCTTCACGGAGCATGGAATATTGATGCTGTCTAGTGTTTTAAACAGCGAGAAAGCGATTAAGGTCAATATTGAAATCATGAGGGCATTCGTCAGGCTCCGGCAGATACTTTCCACAAACAGGGAGCTTGCTAAAAGGCTGGATGAACTCGAAAGGAAATACGATGCCCAATTTAAAATAGTTTTTGATGCTATTCGTCAATTGATGAGTCCACCGGAACCGCCAAAGAAACGAATAGGTTTTCTGGTGGAAGAACCGCATGTGCCCTACGAATCCTCAAAAGGATCTAAAAAGCAGAAAAGCCTATGAGCCTTTCTCAGGAACGCCGTCACGAATGGAATTCTTGGGATCAATTGATGCAAGAAGAGCCTTAAGCGTAGCGATCAGTGACCGGAGGAACCTATGCCGGCTATTGCACCATTGAAGATTTGAGGGCTGCCCAGAAAGATCTTCTGGAAGCAAAAGATTTGGATGAGTTGAAGGCGACATTTAAGAAGTGGCGAAACATCGGCTGGAAGAATGTCTGCAAACTTTGGTTGCAGGAGAGCACCCCGGAAAAGTTGAAGGGTGAAGGGAAATGAGGTTTTAATCATTTCGGTGGGATGGGATGAAGTTGCATTTGAACCTACGTCCCATCTCTCGCAGGATGTCATCCTTAAAAAAGTTGGCCGTTTCAAATGCGGATTGCGGAATCTAAAGCTAAAAGCACCAGGGCACATAGCCCCAAGGGCATAGAGCGAACCGAACAGATTAAAGCTCGAAACAAGGCAGTCATTTCTGACTAACTTTTGTAGTCAATTCCTTATACATCTCTCTCCGGGGAGGCATGAAAAAGAATACCCGGGGTCGGACCTGCACTCTCCCTTCGAATCTTTCCTTTGACATTCGTATCATTCTATGTATAATTATATGTATCAAGAAGAGGAGGTTTTTCGATGTTAGTAGATACAGAAAAATTGATACCCGTTACGAAGTTACAGAGGGAACTGACTCAGAAGCTCAAAGAGGTCTCCGAAACAGGTGAACCGGTTTATGTATTGCGGAATAATGAGATGGCAGCGGTGATTGTCTCTGCAGAAGAATACGAGCTATTGAGGGAGGCGGAGGAGATTCTTGAACATCTGGAGATTGCCGAGAAAATTGACAAAAGATTAAAAGGGCATGACCGTTCGAGGAATATCCCCTGGGAGAGGATAAAGAAGAGACATGGTCTATAGGATTGAATTCCTTCCGGATGCAGAAAAGGATTTCGATGCTCTGGACGGGTCTATCAGGAAAGAGGTTTCCAAAAAGATTGATGTGCTCGCCGAAAATCCGTTTTTAGGCAAACCTCTCGGGAAAAAGTACGGACTGGATCTGACAGGGTTCTATAAACTCTACGTTGCAAAGAAGAAGTATCGGATTGTCTATCGACTGGTTGGAAAGTACATCGAGGTAATAGAGATCGTAGGCATTGGAAAGAGAGATAAGGAAGAGGTTTACAAGCTGGTTGCCAGGCGGCTAAGGAGATTGATCTAATTATAAAGGAGACCAGTGTCATCCATAAAAAGTTGGCCCAATCGATTAAGAACGAAGATGAGGAGATGAGGAGATAGGGTGATGGGGTGATATTCTGCTACGGAGGAAGTGCCGCATAACAGAAAGCTCAAACCTGAATGTACCATCTTTTCTTTAGCCTCTTCATAATATTCCTTAACCACAGGGTTCGATCGATCTTGACAATCATCTAAAATGTAGTGTATTGTAATACAGGAGGTGTTGATCATGCGATCTGTTCTCTCTGTGAGTTTACCTGAAAAGATATCTTCTGAACTCGAAAGGTTTGCGAAAAGAACCGGCCGATCCAAGAGTGATATTGTGAAAGAGTCGGTCAGCCTTTACATGTGGGAAGCCCAGTTGCGTAAAATGCAGAAGCGATTCGGTGCAAGGGCAAAGAAAGCGGGTATCGTGACCGAAGAGGATATTTTTAAGGTGGTATCGTGAAGGCCGTGTTTGATACGAATGTATTCGTGGCCGCCTTTGCAACGGAAGGAATCTGTTCAAAACTTCTTATTCGGGGGCGAAAGAGAGACTTTGATCTTATCGCCTGCCCTGTTATTTTTAAAGAATTTGAACAGGTTCTTATAAAGAAGTCCTCAGCCACAAGAAATGAACTACGGGATGCCCTGCGGCTCATTTCAGAAGCTCTTTCCAGTATTGTGAGTCCCTCCAAAAGGGTTGATGGGATTTGTCGGGATCGAGACGATGATGCCATATTGGCGTGTGCTCTATCAGCAGAAGCAGATTATCTTGTGACGGGAGATGCCGATTTACTCGAATTGGGAACCTTCAAAGGAATAAAGATCGTTACCCCCCGGGATTTTGAGCTGCTTTTCAATGATTGATTGTTTCGAAAAAAGAGGAGGCAGTAGAACAAGCTTCGGGGTCGGGCTTGAGAAATTGAGATTTGGCGTCACCCATAAAAAAGTTGACCCTACTTAATTCGGATTTCGGAATGCGGAGTTCGGAATTGAAAGCATTTAAAACAAATCTTTCTATGCGGATTGCCGAATTCGGAATTTAAAACATTGGAAAAGAAGTATATTTTTTAGACTAAGAATGCATGGCGGATGGAGCAGGAGAAACTTCTTGAACTCCTCGCTGAAGTCCAGCGGCACCAGGGCGAGTTGGACAATTTAGGGTCGAGATCAGTTCAGGGCGGAACACCGAAGCGGCTTTTTGAACGGACAAAAATATGAAGCAGACAGACCTTGATACTCTTCTCCGAGAAGGAGAGGGGTCAATGTTGGAGTACAAGGAATCCTTCTCTTCCTCATTTGCCCGGGATCTCGTCGCCTTCGCCAACAGTTCAGGAGGGAAGATCCTTCTGGGTGTCCATGACGATGGAAGAGTTGTCGGGGTGCGAGACAGTAATAAGTTGCGAGCTCAAATCCAAGATATCGCCAGAAACTGTGATCCACCTGTAAAAATTCTGTTTGAGACGGTGGGAAAGGTCATGGCAATAACCGTCCGAGAGAGCGAAAGTAAACCAGTTCAATGCCGTGAAGGATTTTTCTGGCGTCAAGGAGCAGTTACCCAGAAGCTCTCACGCGATGAGATACGAGATTTTTTCCGAAGCGAAGGGGCCATCCGATTCGACCTGACGGTCTGTCCAAAATTCCGCTATCCTGAGGACTTCGACCGGAAAAAATTCGATGCCTGGATTAGGCAAAGCCGAATCACTCCAAGAAGGAGGATTGATGATGTTCTGGTCAATATTGAGGTTGCTGAGCGGGCTGGAAGACGACTCCTCTTCCGAAATGCAGGGGTTCTCTTCTTTGCTAAGAATATAAACCATTTCTTTCCCCAAGCTTATGTAACCTGTCTTCTGGCAAAGGGCATTGACAAGGTTAATATTCTGGACCGCAAAGATTTTGCTGGAGGTCTTGTAAGCGACATCGAGGAAAGCCTCCGTTTCATTGAGAGGAATACACGGACCGGCTACCGCATTGAGAAGTTAAGACGCGAAGATGTGCCCGAATATCCCATGCGTGCATTGCGCGAAGCAATTACAAATGCTGTTATGCACCGGGACTACTTTGAAGCAGGTGCAAATGTCTTCGTTGAAATATACGACGATCGAGTTGAGATCAGTAATCCGGGGGGCTTGCCAAAGGGGTTAAGCAAAGAAGAACTCGGCACTCGCAGTGTGAGAAGGAATCCGCTTATAGCGGACCTTCTCCACCGGATTGCTTTAATTGAGAAGGCAGGGACAGGAATCCGGCGTATGATAGAGGACGCAAGGAAGCATAAATGCCCTGAACCAAGATTCGGGGTTAATGGATTCTTCACCGCCACTTTCTGGCCAAACGTCGAAATAGCTCGTAAAATCACCCCGCAAGTTACCCCTCAAGTCACCCCGCAAGCTGGTGAGCAAGTCACCGAACAAGTTACCGAACAAGTTGCGATCATGTTGCAGGCTGCTTGTGAACCGCGTTCACTGAAAGAGCTTCAAATTGCGGTTGGCCTCAAGCATCGGCCGCACTTTATAAAATCATATCTGGAACCCCTGTTGGCTGCCAAGTGGCTCGAAATGACGATACCAGATAAGCCTCGAAGCTCAAAACAACGTTACAGAACGACGGATCTTGGACGTAAAGTACTGGCCCAAAAGAGCGGAGGATAACAGATTTCAGAGATTGAAATATCAGAGACCGCACTTATTGGGCCGGAGAAACATAATCAGGGCAAAAAAATTGGAAATGTTCCATCTCAAACAGAGTGGTGCTATTAACTCATCTTACTTGCAGAAATGTTTGAGTCTCCATGCCCCTATAGTCATAACCGATTTGGGTAACCTCTTTAGATTTTCTTAAGGTAGACTAAGACTTGCTTGATCAATAAGTGATCATGGATAATGATATTTATATGGTGTAATAAAAATGGAAAAAGTGGATATCATCATTGTGGGCGGAGGACTGGCAGGTCTCTCCTGCGCCTATGAATTGGCCGATTCGGGAATGACCGTCCTTATCCTGGAACGGGGCGATTTCTCAGGAAGCAAGAACATAACTGGTGGAAGGATCTACCTCCGTCCCATTCTCCCTTATCTTCCCGACATCTGGAAAGAAGCGCCCTTGGAAAGGCATGTGACGAAAGAGATCTTCACGGCCATGGGAAAGACCAACTCCACCACCTTTGAACTCTTCAGCGACCGGTTTAACCAGGAACCTTTCCCGAGTTACACGATTCTCAGGGCTAAATTTGATCGCTGGTTCGCCGACCTCGTAACAGATAAAGGAGGTTTCGTAGTTCCCCAGAAGACAGTGGATGATCTCATCAAAGAGGATGGGAAAGTCATTGGAGTGAGAGCGGGGGAGGAGGAGATCGGGGCGGACTGTGTGGTGGCGGCAGATGGAATTCTCTCCTTTTTGGCGGAGAAGGCCGGCCTTCGGAAACCCTATCAGCCCCAGCACTTTGCACTGGGATTTAAGGAAGTGATCCGGCTCGATGCGAAAACCATCGAAGATCGGTTTAGACTCGGAGAAAACGAAGGAGCGGCCCAGCTCTTCGTCGGTTCTCTCACCCAGGGGATGATGGGAGGGGGGTTTCTCTATACCAATCGGGATAGCCTCTCTCTTGGGATGGTCATTGGCCTCCATTCTCTCAACCAAAGGGAACCCCGCGAGGAAGCTTATAAACTCCTGGATCAGTTTAAAGAGAGGCCTGAAATCAAAAACCTGATCAGAGGAGGAGATACGGTTGAGTATTCGGCCCACCTGATCACTGAGGGTGGAATTCATAATATGCCCAAAGTCTATTCCGATGGAATGCTCGTGATAGGGGATGCCGCCGGCCTCGGGCTCAATATGCTGGTCACGGTGAGGGGGATGGAGTATGCCATGGTCTCAGGTGTCCTTGCGGGCCGGACAATAAAAATGGCAAAAGAGAGGAACGACTTTTCAGCTTCCACGTTGATCCATTATGAGAAACTTCTCAATGAAAGTTTTATAATGAGAGAAATGGACAACTTCAAAAATTCCCTCTCGATTCTGGACAACGAGAGACTCTTTACCAAATATCCTCAGGCCATCTCTGATCTCTTCGAAAAAGTGATGTGGGTGGACGAGAACCCCAAAGAGGGAATCTATAAAACCAAAATGGCGGAGTTGAAGAAGCATTTTTTAAATCTTGAAACCCTGAAAGACTGGTGGCAGTTCAGGAAAATATAACCAATATTTTCTCTCGGTCATTCCTGCGAAAGCAGGAATCCAGGATAGCTTTTACTGGATTCCCGTTTGCACGGGAATGACAGGATCGATTAAGGTGTGTTAATGAAGATCACTGAGAAACTCGCTCTGGATGCCTTTAAAAACGATAAAGAGGCCCATATCCTTCTCGATCAAAATATCTGCCACACCTGTAAGGAGCGGTTCTGTATCTATTCCTGCCCGGCAAACCTCTACTCCCTGAATGAGAAGGGAGAGATGGTGGTGGAATTTGCCGGCTGTCTCGAATGCGGCACCTGTATGATCGCCTGCATCTATGGCTCCGTCAAATGGAAATACCCCCGCAGTGAATACGG
>DYHU01000042.1:12370-13568 GCA_020724025.1 Syntrophorhabdus sp.
GGGTAAAGGATAAAGGATGGAGAACGATGTTTGACCCAACCAGTCTCATCCCAACAGAAGCATTGAGGGCCTTTCGGGACAGGATTCATCATGTCGCCAAGGAGAAGATTGCGCCTCAGGCCTCCCGGTTGGATGAAGAAGAGGTTTTCAACCGGGAAGTGGAGTCCTTACTTTGGGACCACGGACTATTGACGATCACCTTTCCTAAAAAATACGGAGGCTATGGCAAAGGCAGGACTGTCGCTTTATGTATTGGCGTAGAGGAGATTGCCAAACGTTGTGCTTCCTCCTCCCTGCTCTTAATTATCCAGGCGGTTGGAAGTTTTCCAATTATCCATGGCGGGTCGAACAGAATAAAACAAAAATATTTACCCCAGATGAGTCAGGGCCGCAAACTGGTCGCCTATCTGGTAACGGAACCAACGGCAGGGTCGGATGTGGCCGGCATTCAGACCACGGCCGTCCGGGATGGCAATCATTTCATCCTGAATGGATCCAAATGTTTTGCGACCAGCGGCGGGGTGGCCGGAATCTATTCCGTATTGGCTAAAACTTCAGGGGGAAAAAACGGCAGTTCCTTCTTCCTCGTTGAAAGGGAGTCTGAAGGGCTCTCCATCGGCCGAACGGAACGCAAACTCGGGCAGAGGGGTTCTAACACGACAGAGGTCTTCTTAGAAAATGTAAGGGTGCCCGCGGAGAATCTTCTGGGCCGGGAGGGTGAGGGTTTTCTGATTGCGATGAAAGACTTCGATATGTCAAGACCTGCAATCGCTGCCCAGGCTTTGGGCATCGCTGAGGGCGCAGTGGAAACCCTTGTCCAATTTTTAAGGGAGAGGAATACCGCCGAAAAACCTATGGCTGACCATCCCGTCATTCAGGCGGTTCTTGCCGATTCGGCAGTCCTCATCGAAGCAGGCCGAGGCCTTGCTTACCGGGCCGCTCTGTTAAACGATGAAGGACAGGATAATACGAAGCTTGCCTCCATGGCCAAGTGCTTTGCCTCTGATGCCGCCATGAAAATCACCACCGACCTACTGGATGTCTTTCAGATCCTGAATGGATACGGTTTTTTAAAAGATTCTCAGTTGGAGAGGATGTTTCGGGATGCCAAATTAACCCAGATCTTCGAGGGAACCAACCAGATCCAGCGGTTGGTGATCGCCCGTCAGATATTGAAGGAATCAACAACATGAGGGAT
>DYHU01000042.1:13668-15114 GCA_020724025.1 Syntrophorhabdus sp.
ATGCTATTCGATCAGGGGGAATGGAAGAAGGCGGAGATGGTTGCGGCCATGGCCAAACTTTTGGCCTCGGATACGGCCATGAAAGTCACGATTGATGCGGTCCAGGTCTTGGGAGGCTATGGTTATATGAAAGACTATCCGGTGGAACGAATGATGCGCGATGCCAAACACATCCAGATCGATGGCGGTACCAATCAGATGATCAAATTGCTCATAGGAAGGGAATTAACAGGGATTTCCTGACCATCATTTATCAGAGGAGAAAAATTTATGGATTTCAGCCTGACATCCCGACAGCGGATTTTGAAAGAAACCATTCATGAATTTATGAAAGGGGAATGTGATCCTGCAGTCACACTTGAACTGGCGAAGAAGAAACAGTTTCCCTGGGAGATCTACCGGAAGGCCGGACAAAATGGCTATCTCGCCTCTTACTTTCCCAAGGAACTCGGCGGACAGGGGTTGCCCTTGCTCGACTATTGCCTGATCATGGAAGAGATGATCCGCTATGATAATCGCATTGGGATGGCGCTCAGCCTCGGCTCCATTCCTGCCAAAACCCTTTTGAGGTTCGGAAACGAAGAGCAGAAGAAGAAATATCTCCCGAAACTGACAAAGGGAGAAGCCGTTGCCTCCATCGCCGTGACAGAGCCTAATCACGGGAGTGATATCCGTTTTCTTGATACCCGTGCCGAGAGAAAGGGGGATGAGTACATCCTCAATGGCAATAAAACTTTCATCACCAATGCGGATATCTCCAATTTCTATACCGTCTTCGCCCAGACCAACCCGGACGCCCCTCCCTACCGGGGAATAAGCGGCTTCATCGTGGAGAGGGAGCAGGAAGGCGTGACCGCCATCGATCTGGGAGACAAGATCGGACTGAAAACCACCTCTTCCTGCAGCATCGAATTTCGGGATGTGAAAGTTCCAAAGAAAAACCTTCTGGGGAAAGAAAATCACGGGTTCACGTATATCATGGAGGCGTTAAACGAGGGAAGGGCAGAGATAGCCAATCAGGCCGTTGGTCTAGCCAGGGGGGCTTATGATCGGGCCCTTTTCCATGCAAAAAATCGCGAACAGTTCGGGCAGAAAATAGGAAAGTTTCAGAACATCTCGCATCTGATCGTCGAGATGTCAGAAGAAATTGAATCCGCTGCGTTGTTAGCCTATAAAGCGGTGTGGCTCATCGATCAGGGGAAAATGGATCTTGCGACTTCCTTACAGGCAAAAGTGAAATGTCCTTTGACGGCTATTGATGTCTGTCTCAAGGCCATGCAGATCTTAGCTGGATATGGCCTGTTTGACGAGCAATTTCTCCCGGGATATCTTGGAGATGCCTTGGCCACTTGGCTCCTTGAGGGAACGGGTCAGATGCAGCGAAATACGGTGGCGAGCCATCTCCTTGGGAAATTGTAACCGGAGAGGCTTCATTTTATAATGAAA
>DYHU01000042.1:15214-19380 GCA_020724025.1 Syntrophorhabdus sp.
GAGGAATTCTGGAGGGTGGACCCGGGCCTTGGGCAGGTATTTTCCTCTCTCACATTCGGCGCCGAGGAATTACAGTTCTTCGGTTCTGAAGAGCAGAAGAAGAAGTACCTCCCTCCCCTAGTCAAAGGGGATTGGATCATGGGGTTTTCCATCACCGAACCCGAGGCAGGCAGCGATACAGCCTCTGCCACGACCCGAGCGGAAAGAGTTGGGGATGAGTATATGATCAATGGCAATAAGGTGATGATTGGAAATGGAACAGTAGCCAATTTTATTCTGGTCTTCTGCCTGACCAATCCTGAAGTAACCTCTAAATCAAAACGCCATAGTATTCTTCTGGTCGAGACAGACCGGCCAGGTTATAAGGCGGACAGAATCCACGGCAAGATGGGAATTCGTGCCTCGGATACAGCGAACATCTACTTCAATAATGTGAGGGTACCCAAAGAGAATCTCGTCGGCAAAGAGGGGGATGGATTCATCCAGTTGATGAAATTTTTTGACCACTCGAGAGCCTATGTGGCAGCCCATGGAGTAGGCCTTGCCCAGGGAGCGATGGAGCAAGCGATCAATTATGTGAGGAAGAGGAAACAGTTTGGACAACCCATCAGCTCCTTTCAGATCACCCAATTCAAAATTGCTGAAATGGCAACGATGGTTGAGACGGCCAGATGCCTCGTCCATAAAGCTTGCTCAAATCTCGATCGGGGAAATATCGATACAAGACTGGTCGCCATGGCAAAATGGTGGGCCTGCAATGTGGCCGTCAAAGTGGTGGATGAAGCATTACAGCTTCATGGGGGATACGGATATATCAACGATTATGATATAGAGCGTTTTTATAGAGGAGCGAAGGTCCTCGAAATTTACGAGGGGACAAAAGAGATTGAAAAAATGATTATTGGGCGTCATATTCTCGGAAAAACATAAAGACCACCTTTTCCTATTAAAAAACATCTTCATGAAGAAACAGATCGGTGTCTACATCTGCCACTGCGGGACCAATATCGCCGCAACAGTGGATTGCGAAGAACTCGTCCGCTTCTCCAGCACACTGCCCGGGGTAAAGATTGTCCGGGACTATCGCTACCTCTGTTCCGATCCGGGACAGGACTTAATCAAAAAGGATATTCGAGAACTCTCTCTGGACAGGGTGGTCGTTGCCGCCTGTTCACCCCGGATGCATGAGACCACCTTCAGAAATCTCCTCTCCGACGAAGGAATCAATCCCTATCTGCTCAATATCGCCAATATCCGTGAACAGTGCTCCTGGGTTCATCAGGATCGGGCAATGGCAACAGAAAAAGCCCGGCATATCCTTCGGGCCGCAGTGGCCAGGGTCCTGGGACACGAGGCGCTTACACCAAGAAGGTTTGGAATCCAACCCTCTGTATTGATCGTCGGAGCTGGAATTGCCGGAATTCAGGCCGCATTGAACATTGCCAATGGAGGGATGAAGGTCATCCTGGTTGAGAAGGCCCCTTTTATTGGCGGCCACATGGCCCAGCTCGATAAGACCTTCCCCACGCTCGACTGTTCTTCCTGCATCTTCACCCCCAAAACGGTGGAGGTGGCCAGAAGCAAACATATCGAGCTCTTAGTCTCCTCGGAAGTCACAGAGGTAACCGGTTTTGTCGGGAACTTCAAAGTGAGGATTCGAAAAAATCCCACCTATGTCGATTTCGTTCGATGCACGGGTTGCGGAGATTGTGTGGAGGCCTGCGTGTTGAAGAAAGGGGTGCCTTCGGAGTTCGAAGAGGGTATGGCCAGGCGCAGAGCCATCTATATCCCTTTTCCCCAGGCTGTCCCTTTGAAGGCTGTCGTTGATAAAGAGAGCTGTCTTCTTTTGAGTAAAGGAAAATGTAAAAAAACATGTGTGGAGGCCTGCAAGGCAGGGGCAATCGATTTTGATCAGAAGGAAGAAATGATTGAGAAGGAGGTAGGTTCGGTCATCATCGCGACTGGCTATGATCCGTTCGATCCCCATCTCCTCCCGCAATATGGATACGGAGTCTATGACAATATCATCACCGGCCTCCAGTTCGAAAGACTTTCAAGTCCTTCAGGACCTAACCATGGAGAGATATTGCTGAAGGATGGAACTGTTCCCAAAGCCATCGCTTTTCTCCACTGCATCGGAAGCCGGGATGAAAACGCAAATCTTCATTGCTCAAGGATTTGTTGCATGGCCTCGATGAAGCAGGCCCATCTGGCCAAGGAAAAAACCGGGGCTGAGATTTATGAATTCTATATCGACATTAATGCCTTTGGAAAGGGATACCAGGAATTTTATAAGAGGGTCCGGGAAGAGGGAATCTTCTTCATCCGGGGAAAGGGCTCCGAAATTTTTAAAAGGGATGGCCGTCTCGTGATCGCGGCCGAGGATACACTTCTTGGAATGCCTCTTGAGACCCCTGTTGATCTGGTCGTCCTGGGAACCGGCCTCACTGCCCGTCGCGATGCCGATAGGGTTGCCCAGACATTCGGGATCAGCCGCAGTTCCGATGGGTTCTTCATGGAGGCCCATCCCAAGCTCAGGCCTGTTTCTACCCAGGTCGATGGTATCTTTCTCGCAGGATGCTGCCAGGGCCCGAAAGACATTCCGGATACCGTGGCCCAGGCCTCCGCTGCGGCCGCAGAGGTGATGTCCCTGCTCGCCAGAGGAGAGATTGAAGTCGAACCGACCATCGCGACGATCGATCCGGAGCTTTGCGCAGGATGTAAATTGTGCATAGAGATCTGCCCCCACTCGGCGATCGAATTTCTTGAGGTAAAGGGGATCTCTTCTGTGAACGAGGCGCTCTGCAAGGGCTGCGGCGCCTGTACGGCCATCTGTCCCAACAAGGCGGCCACTCAGAACCATTTCACCCAAAATCAAATATTGGCGGAAGTAGACAGTTTGGTTGAAAAAGAATTTAATGTCAAAACTCAAAGTTCAAATTCCAAATGAATTCCAAAGTTCAAATGACAAATATCTTTTTCAGGGGTTTTGACATTTAGCTATTTGACATTGAATTGACATTTGGATTTTGGCATTTGAAATTTATTATTTTTATGAAGATAGACCCTAAAACTTTTGTTCACGATTATCAACTCAATATCTGCATCCAGTGCGGGACCTGCACAGGAGGCTGTCCGGTCAAATTCCGTTCTCCCCTCAATATGAGGAGGCTCGTCAGGGAGACCTATGTTACGGATAACTTCTCCTCCATATCCAAGAGGCCTGAATTATGGGCCTGTACGACCTGCAGCACCTGTAGCCTTCGCTGTCCTTCCGGAGTGAAAAATGTCGAGCTGATTATGGGGATAAGAAACTTTCTTGCCAATAAGGGAGAAGTTCCTTCTACCATCAGAGACGCCCTTGAGAATACCCTGCTTCAGGGGAACCCATGGGGACGGTTCCGGGATCGAAGGGCAGATTGGGCAAAAGACCTCGGAGTGAAGATCTTCGGAGAGGAAACATCAGAAACGCTGCTCTATGTGGGTTGTGCCCCTTCTTATGATCCAAGAGTCCAGAGTGTTTCTACTGCTCTCGTCAGGATCTTTCAAAAGGCAGGGATCGATTTTGGCATCCTCGGCAAGAAGGAATCCTGCTGCGGCAATGAAATCCGGAGGATGGGTGAGCAGGCCCTCTTCAAAAAACTGGCAAAGGACAATACCGCCCTGTTTAAAAAGTCGGGAGTGAAGCGGATCATCACCATCTCCCCTCACTGCTACAATGCCTTTAAAAACGAATACCCGGACTTAAATATTCCGGTCCAACACTATACCCAGGTATTGGCTGATCTCATAGGGGCGGGCAAACTGAACCTGTCAAAGGGGTTGGAGATATCCGCTACCTTTCATGATCCCTGTTTTCTTGGAAAGCAGAATAAGGTCTTTGATGAGCCAAGAAAGATCCTCACCTCCATCCCCGGATGTGATTTTGTCGAAATGGAGAGATCGAAGGAAAGAAGTCTCTGCTGTGAAGGGGGCGGGGGAAGGATGTGGGCAGAGGGGGGAACCGAAGGAAAACGAAACGGAGAGATCCGGATCAGAGAGGCTGTTGCTTTGGGAGCAAAGACCCTTGCCACAGCCTGTCCCTTCTGTCTTTTAACTTTCGAAGATTCTGTCAAAACCTCTGGCTTGGCAGAGCAGATTGTAGTAAAAGATATTGCGGAGTTAGT
>DYHU01000314.1 GCA_020724025.1 Syntrophorhabdus sp.
CCTCCCGTTGCTATCCGTCTGGTCAATGTGAGGAAATATTTTAAGGACCGGGATGTGGAAGCCCTGGGTGGGGTCTCCCTGGAGGTTCTCCGGGGCGAGTTCGTCAGCCTCATCGGGCCATCGGGCTCAGGCAAGAGCACACTTCTTGAACTACTCGGAGATATCGGTGATGAAGGCGGCCCTACTGATGGGGAAATCTCGATTGAAGGGAAAACTCCCGAAGATTTAAGAAGGACCCGTGGCTACGGGATCGTTTTTCAGGAATCGACTCTCTTTCCATGGTATCGCATTTTCGAAAATTGCCTTCTACCCTTTCGAATTGCGAAAAGCAGACTCCCCGGCGAACAACAGGTCAAGCGGATTGAGATGCTCCTGGAGATGGTGGGGCTCGACAAAAAATTCTGGTCTTACTATCCCAGGGAATTCTCAGGAGGAATGCAACAGAGGGTGGCCATCGTGAGAGCCCTTGCCCTGGACCCCCCTCTCCTCCTGATGGACGAACCCTTCGGCGCCCTCGATGATCTCACCCGAAAATCGATGCAGATGCTCCTGCTCGACATCTGGGCGAAGACAAAAAAGACTATCCTGATGGTCACCCATTCCATCTCCGAAGCCTGCTTTATGTCGGATCGCGTTGTCGTTCTATCCCACCGGCCGGGTCGTATCGCAAGAATTGTCTCCATTCCTCTCGATAGACCTCGCGAGCGGTCCATGTCAGAGACAAAAGCCTTCGCCAGGATCTGCTCCATGGTCAGGGAAGCATTGGGCTCCGGAGGGGCACTGGAGGAAGACGGTTCGATCAAAGAGTAAAGTGACTAAAGTGATCTAAAGTGCCTAAAGTGAACTAAAGTTTAATTGAGGTAGTTTCTGAACTCCGAAATCCGCATTCCGAATTCCGAAATCCGGAAATAAACTATAAAAGTGAAGACTTAACCCATCAGACATTGTCAGAATTGCTCACCGTCGCTTTCTTTCCTGAATTCAGTGCTTCCATAATTTCAAAAAAAGGTATATATTACAACCGTAAAATGACAATGGAGATATACTCCAAACTCAACTAATGAAAATGCATAAAGAAATTCCCTCCTCCTTGAGAGATTGTGTCGCAATTCACCGTTCGCCCTGAGGCTCTCGAAGGGACGAATCCCGCGCAGTGCGGGACTCTGGACAGGCTCTGTCGAACCATGAACGGACTTGCGACACAGTCTCTGATGGGGGAGGGCGAGGGTGGTTTCGATTGATTGTAGGCCGTTTATTGGATAAACAATGATAGAGACATATATCAAAAAGATCGCATCAATCACTAAGCGAGGAGATGCTCGTGAGGAATCCTACTATCCCGCCCTTGCGGCGCTTCTCGAAGAGTTCTCCGAAACCGAGAGAAAAAAGAAGGCCCACGTCACTGTACTGCCGAAGAAGACCGAAGCAGGCAATCCGGACTTTCGAGTCTGGGACGGCAAGCACTCTCAAGTCGGCTACGTTGAAGCAAAACCGCCTGGGGCTAATCTCGATGAAATAGAGACCTCCGTTTATGGCCCGGGTCAGACCAAATTAACCAATTGATATTACAGATGAGCAACCAATAACTGACGCGTTATTCATGGCTTAGAGCCACATTTTTGAATCTCAAATCACACTCCTACGGTGATAGAATTGCCAAGGCAATAGGCTGGGAAGTGATGGGTCGAATTGATCTTGTGAGTTAAGAGATCTTGACACTCCTTATCAGGCTGATTTTGGGCTTGAAAATGGGGACTAACACAAGAAAACATATTCTGTTGGAATGTGCCTCTTCCAAATTTAACGAGTTGGCTTGGCCTGATCCAAAAACAGCATTTGAGGTTGCGGATTTGACATGTCCTCCTGATCTTGGGTAAACTACTTCCTCAAGTAGCACTTCGTATCCGAGAGAGGATAAGGTAACAACGCTGTGCCTATAGAGCGAAACATTGTGAAGCGCACAAAATTCAATAAGGTGGCCCAACTGCCATACGAGTTGAGGCTCCGAGATTTCGAGATGGCCATGCAGGATGTATATGATTTTTTCTTTGACGTGAACTCTTACCTTGCCAAGAAGGGCCTCCAGAGATTGGACGAAATGCTTCGCCCGGCGATCATGTCGGGCGTTCTGTCGGATATGCTGACTGCAAGTTTGGCAAAGCACTCGCGAGTCCTCATAGAGAACCAATATTTCAATGGCCACCCAGACTTGATCGTGCAGGGGATTTACCCAGGCAATGCAGTCAAAGCGGGGGCTGAGGGGATCGAGATAAAGACCACCCGGAAGACAGGAGGGGCGGTAGATACGCACGGCGCAAGAAACCAGTGGATGTGTGTGTTTGTCTACAACCTGGACACGGAGACCGAACCGGCTTGCGATAGAAAGCCCATGAGTTTCACCGAAATCTATGTGGGGCAGGTCACTGTAGAAGACTTCAGGCGCAATCCCCGCGGCGAGCTCGGCACTCGGACGGCCACACTCCACCGTGATGGCATAAAGAAGTTGCGCGAGAACTGGATATACAGGATTTAACCCCGTCCCGTGGGTTGAAATCTAATGAGTTTCGGGATGGCCTCGGACGCCAATTCAAAGTAACGTCGATCCTTTTCAATGCCGATACTTCGATACCCGACCACCTCGGCAGCAGCCAACGTCGAACCGGTACCTGCGAAAGGGTCCAGTATTGTTCCCTCACCAAGGGGCAAAACACCGCGCACCACCCGACGCAGGAATGCCTGAGGTTTAAGACTCGGATGGGGTGCAAGGGCGCGTTCGTTCTTCCTAGTTGGAGTTGAGGGAATTACGTCGCCGAAGGGTTTGTCCGGGGACTGACGGCGAAATCCTCCAGTCTTCCATTTCCGAAGATTGTCCTGTACCCGTCCCTCAATCTGCTTCCTGAAAATGACCCATGGTTCCCACATTGACCGGGGCATCACACTCACATCCCCGAATTCTTCGTGGGCCGCTTTCGGACGATCTCCTCCTCGCATTGTCATTACAAGGCGCATTATCTCCCCTCGTCGTTCGAGCCCGGCGTCCGCCAGAGCACTTGACAGGATATAGGATAGCAGGGGATTCGATGCTACCACAACGTTTGCTCCCGGCACAAGTTTTGGGAGCAGGAGTCGTGCCCAGATGAAGAAAAAGATCCGTAACTGCTCACGTTGGTCATCCGTCAGCGTAGTGAATCTGGGGAGCGGTGATCTTACATGGCCATCAAATGCCGGGGGGATGCGCCAGACCCCTCCTTTTCCATTGCGAAGCTTCAATTGTTGGTCAGGCGCGTACTCATGAAGACCGTAAGGCGGATCCGTTACTACGGCGTGAATGCTGTTGTCCTCTTGTTTCTCGATCCAATCGAAACAGTCGGCGTGGAAGAGGGTGGCGTTGCCGATGGTGAACGGTTGTGCCCAGTTTGACAGTCTGGAGATCTCGCGTTGCATTCCGCCGGAATATTCGGACCTGACACGATAAATGCCGCGGTCCTCTCGCACAAATAGCGCAGGCGTGTTAAGGAGCAAGTACGATCGAATGGATGAAGCAGGAGTTGGCCCTATGACCTTATTCACCCTGTCTTCGATTTGCTTGACAGAAAGCGCCTCCGAAGTTAGTGTGAGAACCTGAAGGATGGCATCGCGGACTCGGCCCGGCGCGTATCTTGGCTCATTCTCACTCATGTGGGAAGTATAGACGTCCAGACGTCAAATGTCAAGAACAATTTAGGATTGCAGGTTGGACCAAGATATTCATATGATATTGTAAGAATGCTCAATAAATAATACGGTGTCTTGGCTTAGTGCCGGGTTTTTGAATCTGAAATCATGCTCCTGAGGGGATAAAATTGCCAAAGCGACAGAGAAGTGGTTCACCGATATTCCTCCGGAGGTCTGGGAGTATCACATTGGCGGCTATCAAGTTTCCGAGAAGTGGCTCAAGGATCGCAAGAGCAGAATGCTTTCATCCGAAGAAGTAGCTCACTACGCCA
>DYHU01000043.1 GCA_020724025.1 Syntrophorhabdus sp.
TTGCAGGATCCCAACCGACCCATCGGCTCTTTCATCTTTATGGGGCCGACCGGTGTGGGAAAGACGGAATTGGCCCGTGCCCTGGCCGAGTTTCTCTTCGATGATGAACAGGCCACGGTCAGAATCGATATGTCCGAATTTATGGAAAAGCATTCGGTGGCACGGCTCATCGGAGCGCCACCCGGATATGTGGGCTATGAGGAAGGAGGGTTTCTCACGGAAGCGGTCAGGAGAAGACCTTACTCCATTGTCCTGATGGATGAGATTGAGAAGGCCCATCCAGAGGTATTCAACATCCTCCTTCAAATTCTCGATGACGGGAGGTTGACCGATGGCCATGGAAGAACAGTCGATTTTAAGAATACGGTCGTGATCATGACCTCCAACATCGGCAGTCAGTGGATTGTGGATCTGGGAGAAAAGGATTATGAGGAGATGCGGCGGCGGGTGATGGAGGCGGTGAAGGCCCAGTTCAAGCCGGAATTTCTGAATCGGATTGACGAGTTGGTGATCTTTCATAGTCTCGGGATTGAGGAGATAAAGGCCATCGTTGAGATCCAGACGAAAAAACTTGAAAAGAGGCTTCTGGAAAGACGGATAGCCCTCAAGATGACTGAAAAAGCAAAGGAATTTCTGGCAAAAGAAGGATTCGATCCTGCCTATGGCGCCCGTCCGCTTAAACGTGTGATTCAAAAGGAGATTCAGGATAGATTGGCGATAAGGATATTGGAAGGTAAATTTAAGGAAGGGGATACGGTCATTGTTGATATGGATAACAGGAAAGGGGAACTGGTATTCAGAGCATAGAGGCATAAGTTAATAATTTTCTTGACAATAATTATAAAAGGGGCTATACATACAGGGAAATTTGAGTGGTTGCCGGTGTGCAAGGAGGAGGGTTGGAGGCACGTAGCTCAGGGGGAGAGCGCTACCTTGACGCGGTAGAAGTCTGGGGTTCAAATCCCCACGTGCCTACCATTTAAACCTTATTATTAAGAAGTGAAAGATAAGTTATTGGAAAAAAAGACATTTTAACAAGAATATTGGAGAGGCATCATTCATTTTTTCCTATGGGTGATGCCTCTTCCATTTGAATTCAGAGGAAGATGGAAGAGAGAATCACCATCACATTACCCGATGGCGGGAAGAGATTGGTTCCGAAGGGAACGAAACTCATCGAATTTGCTGACGAAGGAGCAGTGGCCGCACAGATGGACGGCGTCTTAGTTGACCTTTCGAAGCCGCTGGAAAGGGATGCATCGGTATCTTTCATCTCGGTCCACTCCAGAAAGGGTCTTGAAATTTTGCGCCATTCCGCTGCTCATGTGATGGCGCAAGCGGTAAAAGAACTTTTCCCTTCTGTGAAGCTCACCTTTGGTCCATCCACGGAAGGAGGCTTCTATTACGACTTCGATTATGAGAAGACTTTCACTCCACAGGATCTCGAGTCCATTGAAAAGAGAATGGAGGAGATTGTCAAAAAGGATGAGCCTTTTATTCGAAATGAGGTTCTAAAAGATGAGGCCATCTTAGCATTCAAAAGGATGGGAGAGGATTATAAAGTAGAGCACATGGAGGACCTTCCTAACCTTGTCTCTCTCTATCGCCAGGGTTCTTTTCTGGATCTGTGCGAGGGGCCTCACCTTCCCTCAACGGGTAAGATCAAGGCGTTTAAGCTCTTAAACGTCTCAGGAACCTACTGGAGAGGAGATGCCAGGAATCAGGTGCTCCAGCGGATTTACGGAACAGCCTTTCCGGACCCTCAGGGGCTGAAAGATTATCTTCATATGCTTGAGGAGGCCAGGAAACGGGATCACCGAAAGCTGGGGAGAGAACTCGATCTTTTTAGCCTCAGTGAGGAGGCCGGCCCGGGACTGGTGATCTATCATCCCAAGGGCGCCCTCCTCAGGATAATCCTTGAAGATTTTGAGAGGAAGGAACACCTGAAGCGGGGCTATCAGATCGTCATCGGTCCCCAGCTTCTCAAACTGGATATGTGGAAACGATCCGGACATTTTGAAAACTACCGGGACAAGATGTATTTCACCAAAGTGGAGGATGCCGAATACGGGATTAAACCCATGAACTGCCTGGCCCACATGTTGATCTACAAATCGCAGATCAGAAGTTATCGGGACCTTCCTCTTCGCTACTTTGAACTGGGCACGGTCCATCGCCATGAAAAATCCGGGGAACTCCATGGACTCCTCCGGGTGAGAGGTTTTACTCAGGACGATGCCCATATCCTCTGCCGGCCCGATCAACTGAACGATGAGATCGTTGCGATCATTGAATTCGTCGATGATGTGATGAAGGTTTTCGGTTTCGAATATGAGATGGAGTTGTCCACCCGGCCGGAGAAGTCCATCGGAACCGATGAAGACTGGGAGAAGGCGACCCAGGCCCTGCACAACACCCTTAAGGGGAAGGGTCTCCCCTTTGAGATCAACGAAGGGGATGGAGCCTTTTATGGTCCCAAGATCGATGTGAAGCTCAAAGATGCCCTGAACCGGAGATGGCAGTGCGCCACCATTCAGGTTGACTTCGCCATGCCCGATAGGTTCGATCTCACCTATGTCGGAAGCGATGGAGAGCGGCACCGGCCCGTGATGCTCCACCGTGTGATCCTCGGTGCCATGGAGAGGTTCATCGGAGTGCTCATCGAGCATTATGCCGGGGCGTTTCCGGTGTGGCTCGCCCCTGTCCAAGCCATTCTTTTGACCGTGACGGAACGGCATATCCCCTATGCGGAGAAGGTCTATCATCAGTTGATCCGGAAGGGGGTCCGGGTTGAAAGGGATTTCAGGAATGAGAAATTAGGATTCAAGGTCCGGGAGGCGCAGATTCAGAAGATCCCCTATATGCTGGTGATCGGGGACAGGGAAGAGAAGGAACAAACCGTCTCCCCGCGCAAACGGAGCGGCGAGACGATCGGTTCAATGGGTGCGGAGGACTTCATCCGTCTGGTCGAATCGGATTATCCGAATTTTAGTTAGATTGCAGATTGCGGATTGCGGATTGCAGATTGAAAAAATCTGAAATCTAAAATCTGAAATCAAAAATTAAAATAGGAGGAGGTGGAATTTATCGGCAGGGATGTACGCGTCAATCGCGAGATTCGGGCAAGGGAAGTCAGGGTCATCGACTCTGAGGGAAAACAATTAGGGATTTTACCACTGGTAGAGGCGCTTCGGGCAGCGGCCAATGCCGATTTAGACCTGGTGGAGGTTTCGCCGAAATCGGAACCGCCGGTCTGTCGCATCATGGACTTCGGAAAGTTCAAATATCAGCAGAGCAAAAAGGCACATGATGCGAAGAAGAAGCAGGCTGTCGTCCATCTTAAGGAAGTGAAGTTGAGACCCAAGACAGAGGAACACGACTTTGAGTTTAAGCTCCGGCATATTGAGCGTTTTTTAAAAGAGGGGAATAAGACCAAGGTCACCATCGTCTTCAGGGGAAGGGAGATTGCCCATTCCGACCTGGGAAAGAAGATGATGGAACGAGTTGCAGAGCAGGCAAAAGAGTGGGGGAAGATCGAACAACCCGCAAAATTTGAGGGCAGGAATTATGTGATGATTCTAACTCCCCAGCCGAGCCAGAAGCCAGCATGACTTATATTGCAGATGCGGACCGGAGTAGGGAACGGTTTGAAACCGTTCCCTACTCATCCGAAATCTGCATTTGGTTCATTACTATTTCTAAAAAAGGAGGTCACTGTGCCAAAATTAAAGACGAACCGTGGAGCGGCAAAACGATTTAAAAAGACCGGGACCGGAAAGGTGAAGGCAAAGAGCGCCTTTGCCCGGCATATTCTGACGAAGAAATCGGCCAATCGGAAGCGAGGTCTCAGAAGACCTAAGATGGTCAGCAAGACGAATATTAAAGGGATCGAGAGATTGCTTCCCTATGTTTGAAAGCCAAATAGGAAACATGTATCAATTTAGCTTTTTGAAAAACAGCATTAAATAGAGCGTCTAACGCTAACGGATTTGTCATTCCTTCTGCGAAAGCAGGAATCCAGTTCTTTTGGAAGCCCTCTGGATTCCCGCCTGCGCGGGAATGACGGGCAAAGAAACTTTTACAAAGCGCTAAAGTGTTACGAAATGATTAATTTGAGGAAGGAGTATGTTACATGCCAAGAGTAAAAGGTGGACCGAAGACCAGAGCGAGAAGGAAAAAGGTCTTAAAGATGGCCAAGGGCTATGTGGGAGGACGGAGCAAGCTCTATCGGACAGCAGTGGATGCTGTCCACCGCGCCTTAGCTTATGCCTATCGGGACCGCAGGGCAAGAAAGAGGGATTTTCGGAGGTTGTGGATCACCCGGATCAATGCGGCGGCGAGGGCGCACGGCCTTTCCTACAGCCGCCTGATGGATGCCTTGAAGAAAGCCCATATCGAATTGGACCGGAAGATATTGGCCGATTTGGCAGTGAGCGATCCCGGCGCCTTTTTGAAGATTGTTGAGCTGGCCAAAGCCAATGCAGGGACAACGAACATTAAACGATGAACAATGAACAGTGCAACCTCCTTTTTTTGTTCATTGTTCGTTGTCCATCGTTCATAGTACGTCCCACATGAGGGTCTTCAAAGGAAGAGATCATTGAAAGAGGAGCTGGAAAAGATACGAGAGGAGTGCCAGGCCGCCCTCTCTCTGGCGAAGACGGAGACAGAGGTCTCCGAAATCCGGATCAGGGTGTTGGGGAGGAAGGGCGCTCTGACGCAACTTCTCAAGCGTTTGGGAACGCTTCCTGAGGCTGAGCGGAGAGAGATAGGCAGGAAGGCGAATGAGATCAAGGAAGATCTGGAGGCAAGGATTGGGGAAGGTCTCCTCCAAATCCAGGAACAGGAGAGAAGGGAAGCCCTGGCAAGAGAGAGGATCGATGTGACCCTTCCGGGCAGGAGGATGGTCTCCGGGAGAAGGCATCCCCTCACTCAAACCCTGGATGAGATCATCCATATCTTCTCGCGGCTGGGCTTTGAAGTGGTCGAAGGCCCGGAAGTGGAGCTGGACTATTACAATTTCGAAGCCCTCAACATTCCAAAGGGACATCCCGCCAGGGAGATGCAGGCCACCTTCTTTATCTCCGAAGATGTGGTCTTGAGAACGCATACCTCTCCTGTCCAGGTCAGGACGATGGAGAAAAAAAGGCCGCCGGTGCGTGTAATCTGTCCAGGGGCGGTCTACCGGTGCGATTCGGACCCGACACACTCTCCCATGTTTCATCAGGTCGAGGGCCTTCTGGTGGACAGGGGAATCACCTTTTCGGACCTCAAAGGAGTATTGACCGTCTTTGTTCACCAGATGTTTGGGAGAGAGACAAAACTGAGGTTTCGTCCCAGTTTCTTCCCCTTTACGGAACCGAGCGCGGAGATCGACATCGAATGCTTCATCTGCGGGGGAAATGGATGCGGTGTCTGTTCAGGCACGGGATGGCTTGAAATTTTAGGCTCCGGCATGGTTGATCCTGCTGTCTACCGATTCGTAGACTACGACCCTGAAGAGGTGACCGGCTTTGCCTTTGGCATGGGGATCGAAAGGATCGCCATGCTGAAGTATGGCATCAACGACATTCGGCTTTTCTTTACGAACGATCTGAGGTTTCTGAGGCAATTTTAGATTTCACCCCCACCCATCCCTCCCCCCTCGAGGGGGAGGGTGAGGGAGGGGGGGATTGATTTGATGGAAAGCAGATGAAGATCAGTCTCAACTGGCTCAGGGATTATGTGGATATCCGGATGGGGTTGAAGGAGTTGATCAACCTTCTGACCATGGGAGGATTAGAGGTTGAGGCGGCCACGCCCACGGGTCAGGGGTTTGAGAAGATCGTTGTGGCTGAGATTCAATCCATCCGGAGACACCCCAATGCAGACCGTCTTTCCCTGGTCGAAGCGAGAACCTCTGAGGAAAAATTTTCGATCATCTGCGGCGCCACGAATATTCGGGAAGGACAGAGGGTTCCTCTGGCTCTGGTCGGGGCGAAACTTCCCGGCGGCGCTGAGATCAAGCGGTCGAAGATCAGGGGAGAGGTCTCCGAAGGAATGCTCTGTTCGGAGATCGAGCTGGGCCTGGGGCAGGACGCCTCCGGGATTATGATCCTCGATCACAATGCCTCTCTGGGCGCGAGCCTGGGGGAAGCCCTCGGATTGACGGATACGATTCTCGATATCAGCATCACGCCGAATCGCCCGGACTGCCTCTGTGTGATCGGAGTGGCAAGAGAGATTGCGGCCCTCACCCATCAGCGGATGAAATGTCCGGCCCTCTCGCTTTCTGACACGGGCAGTGAGATTCTTCAAAGAACGTCCGTAACCCTTCTGGATCCGGATCTCTGTCCCCGGTATGTGGCGCGCATCATCGAAGGAGTAAAGATCGGTCCCTCTCCGAATTGGATGCGAAACCGGCTGGAGAAGGTGGGGATTCGCTCCATCAATAATGTCGTCGATGTGACCAACTATGTGATGATGGAGTATGGACAACCCCTCCATGCCTTCGATTTTGAACTATTGGAAGAGGGGAGAATTGTGGTCCGCAGGGCTCGGAAGGGTGAGGGGTTTACCACGCTGGACGGGGTTAAGAGGGGCCTTGACGAAGAGATGCTCATGATCTGCGATGGAGTTAAACCGGTGGCTGTTGCCGGCGTGATGGGAGGGCTCAACTCGGAGATCAGGACCGAGACCCGGACCGTCCTTCTGGAGAGCGCCTACTTTAATCCAATAAACAATCGAAGGACTTCCAAAAAGCTCGGCTTTGAGACAGAGGCCTCATACCGGTTTGGAAGGGGAATCGATTACGGAGGGTGTCTGGATGCGGCCAACCGCGCCGCCTCAATGATTCAGGAACTGGCAGGAGGAAGGGTCGTTGAAGGAGTAGTGGATGCTTATCCGAAACCCATCCGGCCCAATCCGATCCATTTGAGCATCCTCAGCGCAAACCGGATACTGGGAACGGAGATCCCGGCCCAACAGGTCAAGGCTTATCTGGAGGGTCTGGAACTGGATGTCCGTGAGGAGGATGAAGCGACACTGATCATAACTCCTCCTTCCTTTCGCGGCGATCTCGAGAGGGAGATCGATCTGATTGAGGAGGTGGCGCGCCTGAATGGGTATGAGAATATCCCGCTTACCCTTCCGAAAGGGCCTCCTTCTTCCGAGGAGATGAGCCGGGAGTTCGTCCTTGAGCAGAAGGCAAAAGATCTCCTCATCCGGCACGGTTACAACGAGGTGCTCACATATAGCTTTACGGCTCCCCTATCTTTGAATGGACTCGGCCTTTCCACGGACGATCCGAGGAGGAAGTGCCTTCCAATCCTGAACCCTCTGACAGAGGATTCTTCCGTGATGAGAACCTCACTGATTCCGGGTCTGATGGAAACCGCCCGTTACAATCTCTCCTATAAGAATGTCAACATCAGGATCTTCGAGCTGAAAAAGGTCTATCTGATGGCGGAGGGGGAACGACTTCCAAAAGAGGTCAAATATCTAACAGGCCTGGCCATGGGAATGGATGGAGACCTCCATTGGACCTCTTCAGTGAGGTCGGTCGATTTTTACGATGTCAAAGGCTGCATCGAGGATCTCTTCGAATTCCTGCAGGTAAAAGGGGTAAAATTTGACAGGACGGAGGATATCCCCTATCTTCATCCCGGGAAGTCATCGAAGGTCATCCTCGGAGAAGAGGTTCTGGGCGTTCTGGGAGAGATCCATCCGGAAGCGCTAAACCATTATGAGATTCCCGGAAAGGTTTATCTCTTCGAGATCGATTTCGACCGGATGGTGAAATATGCAGAGGAAGGAAGGAAATTTCGACCCCTTCCGAAATTTCCTGCGGTCCACCGAGACCTCTCCATCGTGGTCGAGGATCACCTCGAAGCGGAAAAGGTGGAAGAGGCCATCCGTCTGCTTCAGCAACCTTTTATCGAGGAAGTCAGACTTTTTGATGTCTATCGGGGTTCTCCGGTCCCTCAAGGAAAGAAAAGCGTCTCTTATCGAATCCGGTATCAAGCCAGCGACCGGACCCTGACGGACGATGAAGTGAACCAATATCACGAGAAGGTCATCTCCCGGTTGAGGGAAATCTTCAAGGCGGAATTGAGAGGTTAGAGATTTCGGGGAAAGGAGGATGAAGGCCATGACGAAGGTCGATATTGTGGAGGCCATTTACGAGAAGGTCGGGTTTTCTAAGAAAGAGGTGGCCAAGATTGTGGAGTCCATCTTCGATATCATCAAGGAGCATCTCCAGCGTGAGGACAAGATCAAGATCTCAGGTTTTGGGAATTTTGTCATCCGAAACAAGAGGTCAAGACGGGGCCGCAACCCTCAGACAGGGAATGATATCGAAATCACTCCGAGGCGGATTTTGACTTTTAAACCAAGTCAGGTGTTGAAGGCCGGCCTCAACCGAAGGGACACCCAGACGGAATAGAGTGACTTTCCGGAGTGAGTGAACCCCGCACCTCATATTAAACAAAGGGGTTTCGATGAGGCCGTTGTTTTGATATACACCTCCCTCCCCTTTCTAAAGAACGAAGCTTAAGAACGAAGCTTCAAATGGTACGGGGTGAATCGGAGCGGATGAGTCACCGTGGGTCTGCTTCCATCCCTGTGAAGGGATGGCGGGGTCGGCAGTGTGAGGGGGTAAGGCTGTGACCAGATTGCTGAGAAAGCGAGAAATGGAATATCCCATCTCCCAGGAAAGGCTCTATTACCGGATTGGAGAGGTGAGCCGGATCACGGGGATCAAGCCGCATGTCCTCCGTTACTGGGAGTCGGAGTTCAGAGTGATCAAACCCCACAAAGGAGGGTCCCTCCAGCGCCTCTACCGGAGAAAAGATCTGGACCTTATCCTGAAAATCAAAAAACTCCTCTACGAAGAGGGTTTTACCATCTCCGGAGCGAAGAAGAAGATCAGAGACCTTGAGCGTGCGGAGAACAACAGGGTGAAGCTGAGGCTGGTTGAGAGGAGACCAAACGGAAGAGATCGCGAATTGCTGTTGGCGATCCGGGAAGAACTGAAAGGGATCAGAAGATTACTGGAATAGGCCTTTTTGAAGAGAGAGGGTGCATCATTCCGGGGGCGATCGGGAAAGCAGAAGGAGGATTTTATGAATTGGGTGGTGAGTTGTACGGCTTGTGGAAGTTCTTATGTCTATGAGTCGGGCCAAGGCCTCCCTGACATCTGTTCCGCCTGTTCTGAAAAGAGGAAGAAAGAGGTAAAAAAATTTCTGGAGAAGGAACAGAAGAGAAGGGAGATTATGGCCGTTCATGCTTCCGATTTCGGCAGCCGAAAAATTGTGAAGACACTGGGAATGGTGACCCACGAACATATTTTCGGAGTGGGCCTGGTTCAGGATCTGGATTTGAAGAGGTTTAACGGAGGGGTTTCCATCTCCTGGGCGGAGAAGGTGAGGAGCGGAAGGGACCTCTGTATCCGGTCGCTTGAGGATGAGACAATTGAGATGGGAGGAAATGCCGTCATCGGAGTGGATGTGAACTATCAGGTTCTGGGAACGCATAATGATATGGTGATGTGGCTGGTGGCGGCCAGAGGGACCGCCGTGATCGTCGATTAAAGTGGTCTGGACTTTTATGATGAAATTGAATATACTGAAAACATATTGGAATAATGGAATTATGGAATGGTGGAATGAACACCCAATATTCCAGTGTTCCGATATTTCGTTATTCCCTCATTCCGTGGTATTGATCGGGGCGTAGCGCAGCCTGGTAGCGCACTGGCATGGGGTGTCAGGTGTCGGAGGTTCAAATCCTCTCGCCCCGACCATTTTCCCTTCTCTATGGAATATGGCCGATCCGTTCATCATTTTGGTTACCAATGACGATGGAATCTATTCGAAAGGGATTCTGGTCTTGGCAAAAGCTCTCCAGGAAATCGGGGAAGTATTTATCGTTGCTCCGGATAGGGAGAAGAGCGCCATTGCTCACTCCCTTACCCTGCACCGCCCCCTTCGAGTCGAAAGAATCAAAAAGAATGTTTATGCCGTGGACGGAACTCCGGCCGATTGTGTTTACCTCGGGGTCAATGCGATTTTACCTGCGCGGCCACAGCTTGTCGTCTCCGGGATCAACAAGGGAGGGAATTTAGGGGATGATGTCACCTATTCCGGAACGGTTTCCGCCGCCTTTGAGGGGACCCTGCTGGGAATCCCTTCCTTTGCCATCTCCCTGGTCTCGCGGAGTCATTTTAAATTCCATACGGCCGCCCGATTTGCCCTAAGGGTAGCGCGCCATATCCTCAAAAAGGGACTTCCCAAGGATACCCTCCTCAATATCAATGTCCCCAATCTTGATGAAAGAGAAATCAAGTCCTACAAAATCACTCAACAGGGGAGATGGACCCATAACGGAAGTGCGGTCGTAGAGAAGATGGACCCCCGTGGTAAAAAGTACTATTGGATCGGCGAGGGACCGCTCACCTTTGATCAAAGAGGAGATACGGATTTCGAGGCGGTATCCAATTCCTATATCTCCATCACTCCGCTCCACCTTGATTTAACCAATTATTCCTCCATCCATACGCTAAAAAAGTGGAAATTGTGAGACAGAACAGTCCACCGACAAAGGAGGGGGTTATGAAAACGACACTCAGCATTATCAAAGCGGACATTGGGAGCATTGGGGGGCATATCCGGCCCAGCGAGAGACTGATTGCGGAAGTCAGAAATTATGTGGCCGAAAAAGGGAAAGGAATAATCTCCGATTTCTTTGTAAGCCATACCGGAGATGACATTGCCATCCTCTTCTCACACGACCTTGGGAAGGGGAGCGAAAAAATCCATGGACTGGCCTGGGACACCTTTGTGGCCGGGACAAAGGTGGCAAAGGATCAAGGGCTCTATGGAGCGGGCCAGGACCTGCTCAAAGACTCCTTTTCAGGCAATGTGAAGGGAATGGGCCCTGCTGTGGCTGAGATAGAATTTGAGGAGAGACCGAATGAGCCCTTTCTCTTTTTTGCCGCCGACAAAACCGATCCCGGAGCCTATAATCTTCCGCTCTATCTGGCTTTTGCCGATCCGATGTATAATGCGGGGCTCATTCTCAGCCCCTCGATGAACAAAGGGTTCAAGTTCGTCATCATGGATGTCAACTATACGGAGGGAGACCGGCTGATCGAGCTGAATGCCCCTGAGGAGATCTATGACATCGCCACTCTTCTGAGAGACAACCAGCGATTCGTGGTCGAAGCCATCTATTCCAGAAACAATGGAGACATTGCTGCTTCGGTGAGCACGACCCGCCTTCACAATATCGCCGGCAAATATACTGGAAAGGATGACCCTGTCATGCTGGTGAGAGTTCAAGGTGCCTTCCCTGCCACGGGTGAGGTTCTCGCTCCATTCAACATCGGCCATTATGTGGCAGGTTTTATGAGGGGAAGCCATACAGGGCCGCTCATGCCCGTGAAGATGAATTCGAGTATCTCCTACTTCGATGGACCGCCCGTGGTCTGTTGTCTCGCTTTCTGCGTCCATAACGGCAAGCTGACCGAACCGGCCGATGCCTTTGACCATCCCTACTGGGACTGGGTGAGAAACAAAGTTTCCCAGAAGGCATCAGACATCCGCCAGCAGGGTTTTTCAGGAGCGGCCATGCTGCCTTATTATGAACTTGAATACGGCGGCATTGTCGAGAAAATGGGAATGTTGGATAAGAGGTTTAAGGTAAAAAAATAACCACAAGTTTCTAAAAGTTCAAATTACAAAGTTTAAATATCAAAGGAATGACAAATTCCAAAAGATTTTGACATTTTGGTTTTGGAGTTAATTTGAACTTTGAACTTTGACATTTGGCATTCGGTAGCCAGAGGCTATATCTGCTACGGGGTTAGAGTACAGGGGAGTCGACTTATTCAATGAATAAGCGCGTTTACATCGAAACCTATGGCTGTCAGATGAATGAGCACGACTCGGAGCGGATGCTCCGGCTCTTGGAAGGATCGTTTTATCTGGAGACGAAGGAACCCCAGGAGGCGGATCTCATTCTTATCAATACCTGTAGTGTAAGGGAAAAGCCGGAAAATAAGGTTTACAGCGCCTTAGGGAGATATAAAGGATTGAAAGAGGAGAGGAAAGCGATTCTCGGGGTGGCAGGATGCGTTGCCCAGCAGGAAGGCGTCCGGCTTTTAAACCGGGTTCCCTACTTAGATATGGTGATCGGGACGCATGCTATTTCGATCCTTCCGGATCTGCTCAAAAAGATTGAAGCTACGGGAAAAAGGTTCTGTGAAACCAGTTTTGATGAGAATGGGACCTATCTGAAAACTCCCTTGCCCCCCGGCCCCCTTCCTAAAGTGAAATCCTTTGTGACCATCATGCAGGGGTGCGACCATTTCTGTTCCTACTGTATTGTCCCCTATGTGAGGGGAAGAGAGAAAAGCCGGCCCGGCGCTGAGATTCTTGCAGAGGTCGGACATTTGGCAGAAAGGGGTGTGAAGGAGGTTTGCCTGCTCGGTCAGAATGTAAACGGTTATGGGAGAGGGTTGGAAGGAGAGATGAGCTTTCCGGAACTCCTCCACCGCATCAATGAAATTGAAGGGATCGAGCGAATCCGGTTTACCACTTCCCATCCTAAGGATTTATCCGAGGAGTTAATCCAGGCCTTTTCAAGCCTTTCCAAGCTGTGCGAGCATATCCATCTTCCCTTCCAATCGGGTTCGGACCGAATTTTAAAAAGGATGCACCGGGGTTATTCGAGAGCCTCCTATCTCGAGAGAATAGAACGTTTGAGAGAGGGTTGCCCTCTGATGGCGATGACGGCCGATGTCATCGTAGGTTTTCCGGGGGAGGAAGAAGAGGATTTTAATCAGACCCTGGACTTGATGAAGAGGGTTCAATTCGATGACCTCTTTTCGTTTAAATATTCCACGAGAAGAGGCACCCGTGCCGCCCAATTCGATGATCAGGTTGAAGAAAAGGTAAAACAGGAACGGCTGGCGATCCTCCAGGGAATTCAAAAAGAGATCACCCTCCGGAAAAACCAGGCCTTAGAGGGCCGGATAGAAGAGATTTTAGTGGAAGGCCGTAGCAAGCAGAGCGATCGGGACGTGACCGGAAGAACCCGCACCAACAAAATTGTCAATTTTAAAGGCGATTTGAAATTAGCGGGGAGACTGATTCCGGTCAGAATAACGAACGCTTACGCTCACTCACTGAGGGGTGAGATGTTAAGTTCTGAGTCGGCCCATTGAGAAACGAAGGGAAGGAAACCCCATGATCCGATTAGAGCAAACCTTCATGAATTTTCTCCTTCAACACCAGGAGAAACACAACCGCACCTACCACTTCCTTATCCTGATGGACGCCCTGATCAATGCGGCAAGACATATTCAGCATTACTATCTGACAGGCGCCTTAAAGGGAAATCTCGGCTTAGCGGGTGACGTAAACGTGCAGGGCGAGGATGTCATGCGTATGGATCAGATCGCCCAGGAGATTACGGTCCACTATTTGAGGACCTCGGGCCGGGTCATTCATGCGGTCAGTGAGGAATCGGAGGAGATCATCTCAATCAATCCTGAGGGGGGACGTTATTTTGTCTATTTCGACCCCCTGGATGGTTCATCCAATATCCCCCATGGACTGCCGGTCGGCTTTTTATTCGGCATTGCTAAACGAAATCTAAAAGGCCCTGAAGACGGCCACCTGAGGGCCGGGAGGGATTATATCGCCGCCGGCATGTTTGTGATCCCAACAGGGACGTTTACTCTCGGACTCAAAGAGGCGGGGACCTGGAGATTCCACATTGACGAGACCATGACTTTTGTCAGGCCTACACGGATGGTCCTTCCCGAAGACACGAAAAGCTGGGAATTGTCATTTAACGCATCCAACCGCTATACCTATGCTGAATGGGTCCAGAAATGGATCATGGAGAATGAAAGCAAGTATGCCTTCCGATACCTCGGCGCGTTAGCCGGGGATTTTCACCGTGTTCTGGCGAACGGCGGTATGTTCATGTACCCGGCCATCGTCAATCATCCCAATCCAAAAAAGAACCGTCCCGAGGGCAAACTGCGCCTGATGTATGAGGCGGCAGTGGTGGCCTTCATGTGCCGCGAAGCGGGCGGGATGGCTGTCAATGAAGAGGGAATCCCGATTCTTGATATCCAGCCGGCGAAGCATCACCAGCGAACAGCGCTCTACGTGGGGTCAAAGAGATTGGTGGAAGATATCGCCAGGGTCTTAAAAACAAAAGGTTAAGGCTAAGGTTGAGGCTAAGAATGTTGGATACAAATTCACAGATTTAAAAGGAGAGAAAGCCATGGCGAAAAAGAAAGTGTCCAAAGCCGATTTTAAAAAAGCCCTGGAGAAGGGGCGACCGCCCAATATCAAGAGACTTTTCCCCCATTCGAGGGCCTTAATCGTGAGCGGAAAGGTAATCGATCGGGCCATGAGGGCTAAAGGTAAAACCATGGCCATGGCTGCAAACGGCAGAAATCAATTGATCATCCGGGGAGTCCTTCAGGCGGCCCAGCGAGCCAACGCTGTTGTCATCATCGAGATTGCAAAATCCGAAGGAGGAACAAAAGCCTATTGTGCGGTGAACTACTGGAATATGGCCATGCTGGTGGATGCCATGTGCAACGAACTTGGCATTACCATCCCGGTGGCCATTCATGCGGACCATTATGGCATCAAAAACGAGAAGGACCTTGCCGTGGCGAAGGTTGAGATTCCCACCTTCTTTGAAGCCGGAATGACCTCGATTGCCATTGATGCGTCTCATCTCCCGGATGACCAGAACCTGTTGGCTAATATTGCCGTCCATCCCTTTATTCCCAAATGGGCAGGGCTCGAAACAGAGGTGGGGGAGATCAAAGGCGAGGAAGGGCTTTCCACGGTGGAAGAAGCCCTGTTTCTTATCCAGGGGCTGAATGGACATGATATCTTCCCGGATTGGATCGCTTTAAACAATGGAACGACACATGGCATCGAAGAGAAGGACTCCGGGATCCAGGTGCAATTGACCGCCGGTATTCACACCGCTTTAGAGAAATACCAGATCTCAGGCGCTCAACATGGAACCTCAGGCAACAGTTCCGAAAGGCTTCGCCAAATCATTGCCCAAACCCATACCACCAAAGCCAATGTCGCCACGGCTCTCCAGATGATCTCATGGGGTGTTCAGGTGAACGATTATGGAAATGCGATTCTGGATGGGGATGGAAATTTCAGTAAAGTGAAAGGAGAGGGGGTTTCAGAGGAGATGTGGGCAGAGATGGTGGTTTATGCCCAATCGAAGAACTGGAAAAAGGGGGACTATAAAAATCTGAACCTCCCCTTTGAAAATAAACTGCTTGCCCAGCCCAAAGAGGTCAGAAACCGGATGGCAAAGGGGGTGGAGGAGTTTGCTTACAAGATGATGACAGAGGTTTTTTATTGTCAGGATACAGCCCCGCTTGCCATCGAGGCCATTTTGAAGGCGGGCTCCTATGACCTTGGTCCTAAAGCGACACGAATAGAAAATCCTGCGGAATGGACGGAAAGCAAGATTATCGAACGAGCCTCCCAGCTTGGAAGAGACAAGGGGCCTGCCGGCAAATTTGACGACTGAGAAAATGGGGGTCAATCGAGGCGATCAGTTTCATTGCGGATTGCAGAATGCGGATTGGGGAACGAAAAAACCAGAAAGAATCTTCATTCCGCACTCCGCAATCCGAATTCCGCAATGGAATCAGGTGTGTTTCATCACGATGCTGGAGATGATGTTGGCGGCCTCATCCCCCCGGTCGGCCGCATTGCTGAGATGGCGGTAGATCTCCCGCATCTTGAGCATATAGACCGTATCCGTCCCCTTGAATAAATCTGCCAGGGCCAGATGATAAGCCTTCTCAATCTGATTTTCATAGGCCTTGGTTTTGACCGCATGCTCTGAGGCAATCTTGGGGTAGTCCTTCAGGATTTTGACCGCATCGTTTAACTCCCTGGCCGCTTTCCGGAGGATACTGACCATTTCTTTGATGTGGGCGTCTCCCTTGACCTCATAAATCTCCATTTCATCCACGGTCGTATTCGCATAGTCCACCACATCGTCAATGGCACGGGAGAGGTCATAGATATCCTCCCGGTCCAAGGGCGTGATAAAGGTCTGATCCAGTTCCTGGATCAAAATCCGCCTCAGCTCGTCCGCCTCCCGCTCAATATTCCGGACCAGGCTGGCATTCTCCTTACTTCCGTTTTCAGCGAAGTTCCAGAGGGCATCCAGCCCCTCGATGCTCTTTAAGGATTGACGGGAGAGCAGGTCGAAGAAGCGGTTCTCACTACCGGAAAAGGGTTTCTTTCTTCTAAGGAAATCGAATACCATGACTTTGCTCCTTTTCTTTAAAAATTGGGATGGGCCATCCGGATCAGAAGGAAACTGAGCCCTGCCATAATGGCAGAGGCAGGGATGGTGATGAACCAGGCCAGGATGATATTCTTTGCAACCCCCCACCGGACAGCGGAGAGCCTCTGCCCCGCCCCCACCCCCATGATACTGGAGGAAACAACGTGGGTCGTTGACACAGGTCCTCCGAGGAGCGCCGCACCCAGGATGACCATGGCAGAAGCGGTTTGGGCGCAAAAGGCGTGAACCGACCTCAGGTGGTAGATCTTCGAGCCCAGGGTCTTAATGATTCGCCATCCGCCGCTTGCCGTTCCCAGGGAGATGGCGGCCGCACAGCTCGCGATCACCCAGAAGGGAATATGAAAATCCGGAAAGACACCGAGGATGACCATGGACATGGTGATAATGCCCATGGATTTTTGGGCATCATTGGCGCCATGGCTAAGGGAGAGGGCCACGGAGGAGAGGATCTGCACCCGGTTAAAAAAATGGGAGATTTGGGGCGGCGCCTTCCGGGAAAGGCGGAAAGTAGCCTTCAGAACGAGAGTGCCGAAGATCAAGCCCAGCACAGGGGTGAGGATTAAAAACGAGACCACATAGAGAAGTCCCTTCCAGAGGACCTTATCGGGCCCGTAAGCGATTAAAACCGCGCCGATCATCCCGCCTACCAGGGCATGGGACGAACTGGACGGGAGCCCCCAGGCCCAGGTGATGAGATTCCAGGCGATGGCGCCAATCAGGGCGGCAATGACCAGGGAGATGGAGAGCCCGGTTTGGCTTGGGTTAAAAGCGGAGATGTCAATAATCCCTTTTCCGATGGTTTGAGCCACTGCCGTGCCAAAGAGGAAAGGGCCTACGAAGTGGGCGATCGCCGCAAGTCCCAGAGCGCTTCGAGGGGACATGGCTCCAGTGGCGATGATGGTCGCCACCACATTGGCCGCGTCGTGGAAACCATTGGAGTAATCGAAGAAAAGGGCCAGGGCCACGACGATAATGACGGAGAGAAAAATGGAAGTTTCGATCTTAAAACCTCCTGCTCAAAGCTAACTACCTGTGTAGACAGGTTATAAAGGAAAAGAGGAAAATTGTCAATATAATCTGATATCGGTCTTCATGAACTGAATCCCAGCCTCTTTTTCAGGCGAGCTTATTTTATAAAGGGTGAAGTTTTAAGTTGGGGATTTGGGTGAAGTGGTTGTCATGGGTGAATAGAGCGAGATCATATTCGAGAGCAAGGGTGGCTATGGCAGTATCTGTTAATGGAAGATTTATACCTTTTCTCCTCAAGGACGATGAGAGTTTTCCTGCTTTAATCCATAAAGGGGTGGATATTTCTAAAATGCTGACTCCTGTTAGAAGATCTGCTATCCGCTCCTCTTCAATCGGTTTTTTAATACCCTGCATTAATTCGGCTATGATTATTCCCGTCGAAACAATTCGATTGCTTTCGATGAGGTTCGTAATTTCCTTTGCGATTTTATCCGAACCTTTCAGAAAATCGATAAAAACAGAGGTGTCAACGATTACGCCATCTTTTATCATTCTCTTCCATCTCCTCAGTCTCAAGTTTTTCCAATTCCTCGGTAACGTCCTCAATCTGAATCTTGCCTCTGAGAGCAATCAATTCTTTCATCTTTCTCTGCCTTATGAATTCTTCCATAGCAGTAATGATTGCCTTCGTCTTGGATTTCTCGCCAGAAATTTTTTGCACCTTGGAAAGGAGAGCGTCAGGTATGTTTAATGTCGCACGCATATTAAGCACCTCCATTATATGTATATATGATACGCTGTGATTCCTCACATGTCAAGAAGAAATTGTGTTTGGTTTTAAATTAAATAACTTATTGAAAATTTAAGGGATCTATCTTGTTTTCGGAAATGAGGGCAAAGTGAGAATTGGTGGAGATAATTTCTTTGATTCCATTGTTGAGAGTAGTGGTAGAAGGGAAGGATCAGGGGTAGTAATCTTTGTGGGTTAGGGATGATTATTAAACCCTGAGGAGGTCTTGTGGGCTTTCGATGATGAGGTCGGCGCCGGACTGGAGGAGGAACTCTTTTGTTTCCTTCCGATTGGTATGACTGCTCAAAAAACCAATGGCAAGGATGTTGGATTCTTTCCGGGCAGCCCTTGCCGCTCTCATATCGTCCACCACATCACCGATATATCCGCATCGGGGATTGGAGATGCCGATCTCCTCGATGACCTTCAGGAGGGAATAGGGGTGGGGTTTGGTGAGTTTCCTCCTTTTTCCAGAAATCTTCAGAATGCGGGCTTCCTCTTGTTCGCATTCATCGAGGGTTACCACACTGTCGAAATAGGGAAAGATCCGGAACCGTTTCAGGGCCAGTTCCGCTTCGAACCTCGGCCTGCCGCTGGCAATCCCCAATCTCGTCTTTTTTCGAAGGGATGAAAGAATGCTTCTCGGAATGAGGAGTCTTTCCTGGCGATAGAGCCCGTCTTCTTTGTGAAAGAGGCGAGGAAGGTGATAATAAGCAGTAAACTTTTTCCCGAGATAGACCTCCTGAAAGATGCGCTTCACCAGGTTCTCCCGGTCGAGATCGCCGCTTCCATAGACCCAACCCTCCAATGAATTTTTCAGGCCATGGCGGACAGCTTTCAATCCCCCGCAAGAAGATTTAACTTTTTTCAGGAAGTCTGCGAGATGGTTCTTTTGGGGAGGTTTTATGGTTGTGGGTTTGAATTCGGAAGATTTTTTCTTGAGGAAAGTGAGGGCCTCTTTCACATTGGGAAATCTTCTCCTTTTTGGAGAGGGCGGGAGACCCGAAAGAGATAAAAGATAGAGAAGAAATCCCGTGGTCAAATCCCAATCGTTATTGAACCCCCCTACTGATTTAAAGAGAGAGATTTCCTCATGGGATACTAAATTTGCCCTCACCCCCAGGCAGTCTTTGAGATAGATATGAATGGTCTGCTGAATGGTCTTGCGATAGGACTGAGACACATCGATCAGGACACCATCCATATCGAAGATGAGAAGATCCATAAGCGTTAAGCACCAATCACCAAATCCC
>DYHU01000315.1 GCA_020724025.1 Syntrophorhabdus sp.
TGCCGTAGTGTATGGACTGAAACCTCTTTTTGTATTTGAGCCTTCTGACAGGCGTGTTCAAAAATCTTCTCGGCACTTCTGGTAGATAAGTATCTACCCGACCTAGCACCTTCAAATAGCCAGTTGGCGGGTTTATACTGCATTAGGTATTCCTTGACCACGTTCCATGCAGTCCCTGAGAGCATTGTATACCTGTCTTTTCTGCCCTTCGCACCCCGGATATGAATAAGCATACGTTTATCATCAATATCTTCCGGCTTTAATCTCACCACCTCTCCCACTCTTAATCCGGCAGAGTACACAAGCATCAAAATGGCTCTGTGTTTCACGTTCTCCACCGATCTCAGTATCCTTGCTACCTCTTCCGTGCTCAAGACAATGGGCAACTTCTTATCCTTTCGGGGCCTTCTCACCTCATAGATGAATTTCTTTTTGAGGACGGTGCCATAATAAAACTTCAATGCGTTAATAGCCTGGTTCAGAGTGGATGTTGCGGCTCCCTTCGTTTCGGAAAGATATACAAGATAGTTTTTGATGTCATCCTCTTTAATTTCAGATGGGTTCTTCCTGGCAAACCTGATGAAATCTTTGTTGTAATAGAGATAGCCATTGATCGTCTTGTAACTGTATTTCCTTGAAACAAGTTCTCTTCGGAGGTCATCGAAGTCAAACTTCGGGGACAGTCCCGATTCTACGACTGCGCTTTGCTCCGTCCGTAAATCTGGGACAGCCCCCTTCAGGAAAGGGTCTATCTGGACGTCTTCATCTCTAAAAACCTCCAAAATCTTTTCTAAAACGCCATTTAACTTAAGGAAACTCCAATGCTTTTCTATGGGATGCCATCTGCGGCCGTTGATGGTCTTAATTTTTGAAACAAGCTGGGGGTCATACGGGAAGGAAACAATGATGCGACCAGATGGATCGTTTGAAATGTGGATTCTGGCCATCAGTCAACCTCATCCTTTGTAGAAAATAAGGGAAGAGGAGTTAGAAATGTATATTTTTGTGTAAAATTATCATATTTGTAGGATATGTCAATATTTTTATTTAAAGAAGGAGAGTGGAATATCCTATGCGCCGTGCATCATTCTACGCGAGAGTTGGTGGGCAATTCGAAGGGGTTCGGAGATACGGTATCCTTTACAGGTAGCAAGGATGACCTGGATACTGGTCATCAGATCGATTCGATGGCCGGGCGAGACAAAGACCGGTTTGACTCCTTGCCTGGTCCTCAGGACCGCCCCCGCCTTTTTCCTCCCAAGATAGACCCATTCGTAACTTCCCTTTGAGGCTTCCGGGAAGTTAAACTGGTTCAAGAGAGGCGTCCCGGCGCAACCGATCGATGGGAGGTCGAACCAGAGGCCCATATGAGAGGCCAATCCCAATCCTCTTGGGTGGGCTGTGCCGTGACCTTCAAAGATTAACAGATCAGGCTTCACCCTTAAACTCTGAAAGGCTTTAACAAGGATCGGACCTTCCCGAAAGCTGAAAAGGCCCGGAATGTATGGAAAAGAGACCTCACTCCTGGCTGTGGCCATGTCAATGGTCTCCATTTCCGGAAAGGAGAGAACGGCGATTGCACCGCAGAGGGAGTTCTTATCATTTGAATAGGCGACATCAGCCCCCCCGATCGTCTTCAAGCAGGAGAAAGTTTTCTTCATGATGAGGTGATCTTTTAAATTCTCTTGAATCCGAACGGCCTCTTCAATGCTGACTTTCCAGGAATGGAGTGGCTTCATCATTTCGCTATGCGCATAGCGCTAAGCGCTTGGCGTCTTCCATCAGGGGGAAAAGTGTTCGATCTGGCCGTTTTTCACTCTCAGGACGGAGAGGGTTCGAATGGCCCTCCCATCTTCTCCAAAGCCCTTAAAACCTGAAACCCCCTGAAAGGGATGGAACTTACGAAGTTCTTCCTTCAATTCGGAGGGAGAGGAGGGCGATTTGGATTGGAGGATCTCCCTCAGGAATCTCGCCCCATCGTAACAGATGGCCTCGAGGGTCTCCGGTTGGCGCAAATACTCTCTCTGAAATTCACCGATGAAATTCTTCACAGAAGGGATTTTTGAAAAGGCATCGACAAAGATTGCACCTTCCGCCTCCTTCCCAGCAATGGAGACGAGTCCCGGGCCATTCCATGCATTCGTTCCCAGGAAAGTGGTTCCCTTGATATCGAAATAAGCCATCTGGGAAAGGATCGTCCCCACGCGATCATGGGTGTCCGGGATAAAGAGTCCATCCACAGAGAGACCCTGTTTAAATTCCTCCTCCTTTCTCTTTGTTCCCTCCTGCTTCCGGAGGGTCTCCACCTTAAAAAAACCTTTGATCTCCTGTCGGAAATCGGTCTGTTCCTCCTGATAGATGACGGTGCCCAGACCCTTGCCTCCTGCCCGGGCGACCTCCTGATTGAAAAGGTTCTTGAAATGAAATCCATAGGGCGAGTTGGGATAAAAGACGGCAAAGGTGCGAAGCTCCAGCTCCTTGACGGCAAAGGACACAAGCCTCTGAACCTGCTCCAGCGGGGTAAGTGAATTCTGAAAGACGAATTCTCCTTTCCCGGATGAGGGCTCTTTTTGAGAGAGGCTAAGGAGGGGGACTTTGAGTTGTTGGGCTTTTCTGGATGCCCGGTCAACGTTCATACTGAGAAGAGGGCCGATGATGGCTATCACCTTTTCTCCTTTTGCCAGTTCTTCGACCGCCTTTTCAGCCTCGGATGCGCTTCCTTTGGAATCACGGACCACCAGAGAGATGAGAAGAATTTTTTCCCGCGATTCCTTTTCTTTTATGGCCAACCGAACTCCCTGAAGAGCCTTTTCTCCGAAAGGTTTATGGATCCCGCTCAGAGGGAGGATGATGCCAACCGAATATTTCGATTTCTTAAAGATAGGGACCGATTCGAAGACCTCTTTTGCCAGAGTTCCGTAGTCCATTCCGGGGTACTCTTTTTCCAGCTCGTTCAACATTTTTCTGGCAATGAGATCATATCCCAGGTTTTTTGCCATCCGGGCCAATTTTAATTTTCCATAACCTCCGGCATAAGCGCCCCGGTGAGTCGACTCAATCTGATTTAATTCCTCTTCCGTATCAAAAGTATCGATGATCGATCGGATCTTCTTTTTCAATTCTTCATGGGGTTGTCCTGTGACGAGGAGGCCCTTTCCGTACCATAATAAGGCATTGGTCCGGTCCTGTAATTCAAGGTGATTATCTCCAAGAAGGGTGAAGAGTTGAACCATTCGCGGGGGAGCCAGAAAAGTAGGAAGAAGGTCATTGAGAGTCCGAACCGCATCCTTATGCCTCTTGAGCTGGGTATAACAGATTGCCATTCTGAATCTGGCTTCATTGAGGAGGGGGCTCTGGGGATGCTCGGTCGTCATCCTCTTGAAACGCCACAGGGCTTTTTCGATCTCTCCTCTTGCGAAGAGGATTTCACCTTCTCTGAAGAGAAGCGAATCTTCCGGAGCGGGAGACCGGGGCTGGGATAGAGCGGGACCTTGAATGGTAATCAAGAGGAAAAGGAGACAGAGAATGATCCTCTCTCCCTTACCTCTTTTCCTGCTCGTCAGGTGTGACATAGTAGATTTCGGGGAGGTTACGGTAGCCCTCATCGAAGTCGATCCCATAACCTACGATAAAGATATCCTCGATCTCTTTTCCGAGGTAGTCGGCTTCAATCTCCACTTCCCGTCGGTTTTTTTTGTCCAGAAGGGCACAGATCTTTATGGAGCGGGGATTCGAAAGGGCCAACCGTTCTTTCAGGAACTGAAGTGTCCGGCCGCTATCGACGATATCTTCGATGATGAGCACATCCTTTTCCTCAATGGGAGTTTCGATATCCTTGGTGATCTCAACCAGACCGGAGCTCTTCATACCGGCCCCATAACTGGCCAGTCTGACGAAATCGACCTTCACCGGGATCCGGAGATGACGGATCAGATCGGCGAGAAACATGAAGGCGCCCTTCAGAATGCA
>DYHU01000316.1 GCA_020724025.1 Syntrophorhabdus sp.
GTGGAGGTCGTCATCATCACGGCCACCCACCGGGAGGAGACGGAAAGAGAGGCAAAATCCTTGGGGGCCATTGATTTTCTGATGAAGCCTCTCAATATCGTTGATGTTGAGAGGATCACCTCACAGGTCCTCTCATAATGGCTGAGGAGAAGGAAGGTTGGGATGGAAGGACAGCAAGGCGTCGGAAAGAAGTATCATTTTGAAAAGAAGAAAGAAGAAGGGGAAGGGCAGAAAGGGCATCCTCCCAATTCTAAAATTGATTACCGGGCTTTAATGGAACAGATACCAGCCGTCACTTACATCACCGCCCTTGATGAGACAGGAGGTCGACTCTACATCAGTCCCCAGATAGAGACAATGCTGGGCTTTCCATCCTCTGAATGGTTAACCGATCCTCAACTCTGGTTCAGGCAGATCTATCCTGATGACAGAAGACGTGTGTTAACGGAGTTTTACAAGAGCCATAGCAATGGCCAACCGTTTCGATCTGAGTATCGTTTGATCGCTCGTGATGGCCATATCGTCTGGGTGCGCGATGAAGGGACAGTGGTGAGGGACGAATCCGGCCATCCCTGTTTCATCCGGGGTTTCATGTTCGATATCTCTGAACTCCTGCGGGCCAAAGAAGCGATTCAGAAGAGCGAGGCGAAATTTCGAGCCATTTTTGATGGAATGGCCGTCGGCATCGCCCTGGTCAATACAGATGGGCGGATCATGGAGAGCAATCGGGCGCTTCAAAAAATGTTAGGCTACAGGGGGGAAGAACTTTACGGCAGAGTTTTGAACGAACTCGCCCACCCGGAGGATGCCACCCAGGATCCGGACCTTCATAAAAAATTGATTACGGGCGAGAAAGATCATTATCAAATAGAGAAACGTTACATTCGAAAAGACGGAGAGATCGTCTGGGGTCGCCTGAATGTCTCTCTCGCGCATGGGTTGGGAGGTGTTCCTCAAAACACCATCCACATGGTTGAAGATATCACCGAATGGAAGCAACTGGAAATGCAGTTTCTTCAATCTCAGAAACTGGAAACCGTGGGTCAGCTTGCAGGCGGCATCGCTCATGATTTAAATAACCTCTTCACCATCCTCAGTGGTTATAGCCAGCTCTCCCTGCTTGAAATCAATGAAGATCATCCCTTGAGAGGGAATTTAGAAGAGATCAGGAGGACCACGGAGCGAGCCGCTCAATTAACACATCAACTTCTGGCCATCAGCCGACGTCAGGTTCTGGACATGAAAGTGGTCAACCTGAACCAACTTCTAAAGGGTCTGGAGAGGATGTTGGGCCGGATCATTGGAGAGGACATTGAACTGATCACCCGCCTGGCTGAAGATCTGGGAAGGGTGAAGACCGATCCAGGCCAGATCGAGCAGGCCATCCTCAATCTGGTTGTGAATGCGAGAGATGCCATGCCCAATGGTGGAATGCTCATCATCGAGACTGAAAATGTTGAATTGGATAAGTCTTATGCTCGATCCCATTTCAACGTGACACCGGGTCGATATGTGAGGATGTCGGTGACTGATACAGGATGCGGTATGTCACCGGAAGTCAAAGAGAAGATCTTTGACCCATTTTTCACCACGAAGGGAAAAGGAAAGGGGACAGGGCTGGGGCTATCGGCAGTGTATGGCATAGTCAAGCAGAGCGGGGGATATATCTGGGTCTATAGTGAACAGAATCAGGGCACCGCTTTCAAGACCTATCTGCCGAGGGTTGATGAAGAAGCGGATGACCTTTCTTCACGGAGCGATTCGGGACACCTGCCAAAGGGAACGGAAACCATCCTCCTTGTAGAAGACGATCCATCCGTGCGGGGATTGGCGGCCCTCGTTCTACGCCAGCAGGGATACACGGTTCTCGAGGCAGCCAACGGAGATGAAGCAATGGGGTTGGTCCGGGAACCCATCCATAAGAAGATCCACCTCGTGCTCACTGATCTGGTGATGCCACAGATGGGAGGCAAAGAATTGGCCCAACAGTTCAAAGCCCATCAATCCGATGCAAGAGTCCTCTTTATCTCGGGTTACACGGACGGAGCGATCATGCATCAAGCTTCAATTGAACCCGGAACCCCTTTTCTACAAAAACCTTTCTCGCCTCTCGACCTTGCGAAGAAAGTACGAGAGGTATTGGATCAGTAACCTATCTCCTGGCCTATCCGAAATCGGTTCATACCTTATCTTTCCACAGACCTTGACGGGTCAACCCAATTTTTATATAGTGCATTCAGAGATTCAAAATCCTGCATGAAGGTGGGTTGATGCCGGCAACCTATGCCCATCTGATGATTACGGATAAGGCGCTCGAACGACTTCGAAGTCATCAGGATGTCGAGGAGAAGTTGCGCGGCCTGATTCTCACCCATTCCCATTTCGTTCATCTGGGATCTGTTGGTCCAGATTACCCCTATCTCGATCTCCTCCAGCCCAAACAGAAGAATTGGGCCGAACACATGCATTATCGTCATACCGGTAATGCGATCAAAACGATGGCCAGGAAACTTCTTGATTTAAGAGGGCCCAATCTGGAGAGAGAGGAATTTATCATCCCCTTCTGCTGGACCCTGGGCTACCTCTCCCATGTGACCGGAGACCTGGCGGTCCATCCCGTGGTCATGAATGTCGTGGGGCCTTATCAGGGCCATGAGACCGAACACCGTCGCTGTGAAATGATTCAGGATGCCTTCATCTACGGTCGGGTTCGCGGAGGAGCGGAGATCGAACACAGCGGCCTGATGCGAATCATCCAGGCCTGCTCCGATCCTTCGGACGAAGACAAGATTCATCCCCTCCTGCGCCAATTCTGGAGGGACATCCTGAAAACCCATTTCCCGGAGGATTACCAGAAGAACGAGCCCGAAATCGATGAGTGGCATGACCAGTTTGAGGACTGGATCGGTACAGCAGGAAGGCCTGTCTTTGTGGGTCGCATCTTTGATCCTGACCATCGATATACCTATAAGAAAAATTCTGAAATCACCTCCGCGGAGAGGAGATCCTTTCTTGATCAACTTCCCCTGCCAGACGGAAGCATCGGGGCCTATGAACAGGATGTTTTCCCGAAGGTCGTGGGGTTTCTGGAAGACCAGTGGGTTTTTCTATCCAAAGGTATCTCCACGGGGATCATCGACCAGTTTCTTTCAGGAGTCGTCAACAGCGATCTGGATACCGGAAGGAATCTGGAAACAGGGAATTTAATCTATTGGTGAATTCAATAACCCCTCTCCCTTGAGAGACTGTGTCGTAATTCTCTTTTTGTCACCCTGAACTTGTTGATTCACATTCGTTCATCACTTCGTGCCAGGGTCTCTTAAGTCGTTGATTATATTAGATGCTGAACCAAGTTCAGCATGACACTTTGCTTCGATACCCACATTACGGAACAGTCTCTGACGGGAGAGGGTGAGCCTGCCTGCCGAAGCCTCGGCGCAGGCAGGGGCAAGGGTGAATAAAAGAAATTGAAAAACAGACCCAGAATCTTTCTATTTTTTTCCATCCTCATCATTTCCCTGATCTCCTGCCAGTGGTTTGAGTCCTCTTCGAGGTGGGATGAGAAGGAAGTGGCGGAATTAGAGGAGTATTTAATCGATTTTTCAAAGAAGATCGAAGGACACAGGCTCGTGACAGGGGCTCTTCCTTCTGATTTGAATGCGGAGAGATTTTTTTCTATCCTGGAGCAATATTATCCTGATAAAAAAATCATCCAGAGGGTGAAGAGATATCCGGTCAGGGTTTTGGTCGAAGGCGACACCTATGTCCTTATCCTCTGTGATCCGAAGTTAAAACTTCTTCTTTATAAGGATCTGGGAAGCACGATCACCATTGTGGATTTCCCTTACTGGCGGGAGGGGAAGATACCCTGTCCGGAATAAATTGTCATATCGTCTCATAGTCCTGTAGTCTTATAGTCATTTGACTAACCGACTATCTGACTAACG
>DYHU01000044.1:0-5682 GCA_020724025.1 Syntrophorhabdus sp.
CCTCCCTTTGACAAATGGTTCGACATGCTCACCATCCTGAGCTTGTCGAAGGAGGGGGATGAAGGGGGATTAGATAACCTTTTTCAAAGAGCTAAAGTGTTACGAAATATTTATTTTCTTGCATAACGATTCACGAACCACGATTCACGAGTCCCGTTAATAGGAGAAAGGCCAGAGTTTCCAGTAGGCCTTCACCGTCCGCCACCGGGCGGCCAGTCCATCCGGTTCAAAGACTAAGAAGAGGATGATGATAAGGCCGAACATGATCTCTTTAATGGAGACGAAATAGGTGATGAAGAGGGGAAAGGAGGTGGACAATTCCTTGCTCATCACCTCGAGAAGCTGTTCGAGGCTCACATAGAAGATGGATCCGAAGATCCCGCCCAGCACGCTTCCCAGGCCTCCGATGATCACGATGGCCAGATACTTGATGGAGAGATGGATGGTAAACTGCTCATAGATGATCAGCGCAATATAGTGAGCCCAGAGGGCGCCCGCGATGCCGGCGAGAAAGGAGCTGATGCCAAAGGAAAGGATGCGGTATTTAAAGAGATTCACCCCGATCAGTTCAGCGGCGAAATACCTGTCCCGGACGGCGATAAATGCCCTTCCGGGCTTTGTCCGGAAGAGATTCTTGGTAAAGGCGGTGGTGGCAATGGCCAGGACCAGGACGAGGTAGTAGAATTTTTTATCATTATCAAAGACAAATCCTCCGATGGCCGCATAGGGCACGAACATCCCCTGTGTCCCTCCGGTCAAGCCTGTCCATCTCCGGATGGTGAACTCGATGATGAACTGGGCAGCGAGGGTGGCAATGCAGAGATAGAGTCCCCTCAGGCGGAGAGAGGGAATTCCGAAGACCATCCCGACCGCCGCGGCGAGCAGGCCTGCGCAGGGAAGGGAGAGGATGAAAGGAAACCCCGCTTTGGTCATCAGGATGGCGGAGGTGTAGGCCCCCACCGCCATAAAGGCTCCATGGCCGAGTGAGATCTGGCCCGTATATCCGGTGAGGATGTTGATCCCATGGGCGCCGATCACGAAGATGCCGGTCAGGATGGCCGTATGAAGGACATTGAAGCGGAGGATTTTATTGAGATCCGAAACGATGAGGGGGAATCCGAAGAAGAGGAAGAGGATGAAAACCCAGAGCCAGCCTTTGACCCAGAGGGTCTGGAATATCCTCTCGTCATTGGAATAATTTTCATGAAAAAGTCCGGATGGCATCGGTCTCCTCTTAAACCCTTTCTATCTCTTCCTTTCCAAACAGGCCATAGGGCTTGATGAACAGGATGATCACCAGAACCACAAAGGGGAAGACTTCTTTCACGGCAGGGATGATGTGATCCAGATATCCTCCGGAGTAATTTTCCAGGAGGCCGACGGTCACCCCTCCGATGATGGCTCCCAGGATGCTATCCAGCCCTCCCAGGATCACTGCCGGGAAGACCTTCAGGCCGAAAAAGCTCAGGGTGATCCCCACTCCACTGATATATCCTAAAATGATCCCTCCTACCGATGAGACCACGGCCGCCACGCACCAGGAGATGGCGAAGACCCTCTTCACGCTGATCCCCATGGATTGGGAGACCTGCTGGTTGCTCGCTGTGGCACGCATGGCAATTCCCGTCCGGGAGAGTTTGAAGAAGACGGCAAAGAGGAGAAGAAAGAGGATGGCCAAGCCGAAACTCCAGAAATAGATGGGAGCCATGGAGACACCGAAGATAGGGAGAGGTTTTCCCGCAAGAAAGGGGATATCCTTCGGAAAGGGACGGATATCATTTCCCCAGAACATGATTACCATCCCCTTGAGGATGCTGGAGAGGGCAATGGTCACCATGATAACCGAGATGATGGGCTCTCCGATCAAAGGCCGCAGGACGAGGCGTTCCACGGCCAGGCCGAGGAAGATGGAGAAGACGAGGGTGAGCAGAAAGGCCCAGAAGAAATGGATGTGAAACTGGAGAATCAAGGAGAGACAGATATAGGCCCCCACCATCAAGAATTCTCCCTGGGCTAAGTTGAGGATGCTGGTCGATTTATAAATGAGAGCGAATCCCAGGGCGACTAAGGCGTAGATGCTTCCAAGGACCAGTCCGTACAGAGACAGTTCAATAAACTTGGTGGGATTGAGGGAGTAGAGATAGATGAGGACGACTCCGAAAGCCGCAAGCAAAACATACCATAAGATGTGATAGAATTTCTCGCTCATCGTTTTATGATCTCCAGAACTGCCACCAGCGTTTTTTCTTCATGGCTTCATACTCTTCAATCGTCTTCATCGTTCTGACGATCAGGCGGGTGCGTATGGTGGCTGTTCTTCCATCCTGGTACCGGATCAAGGACTCAATCGGAATGTTTTCCTCTTCTCCGTAAAGGGCCTCAATCTCCCTCTTATATTTTTCAGCAATGAAACTTCGCCGGACCTTGCGAGTACGGGTAAGTTCCTCATCGTCCGCATCGAGCTCCTTGTAGAGGAGGACAAACTTGTGGATCCGGGCTGCCTTGGGCAGGCTCCGGTTGACACGGTAGACCTCCTTCTCGATGAGGTCGTAGACTTCGGGTTTGGAAGCGAGGTCCGTATAGGTGGTGTAGTTGATCCGGCGCTCCTCAGCCCATTTCCCGACATGTTTAAAATCAATACAGACTATCGCTCCAATATAGGGCTTTTGATGACCGATCACCACGGCCTCCACAATATAGGGGCAGAACTTGAGCTTGTTCTCAATGAACATGGGGGAGAATTTGGTGCCGTCGTTCATGGCCATAAGATCCGAAACCCGGTCAATGACCACGAGATGATGATCATCGGTGAAATAGCCTGCATCTCCCGTATAGAGCCAGCCATCATGAATGGTTTTGGCCGTGGCTTCGGGGTTTTTATGATACCCTAAGAACACCCCCGGGGTCTTGACCTGAATCTCTCCATCCGGAGAGATTCGAATATCGGTCTCAGGGATTGGCTTTCCAACCGTATCCACACTGATCTCTCCTGAAGGATGCATGGTGGCCACTCCGGAGAGTTCCGTAATACCGTAGATCTGTTTCAGATTGACCCCCAGGGCGTGGAAAAATCGAAAGACATCCGGACCGAGGGCGGCCCCGCCGGTCATTGCGCTCCGTATATGAGGGAAACCAAGTCGGTCTCTAAGGGCGCGGAAAAGAAAGAGATAGGCCATAAAGTAGAGAATCTTCCAGCGCCAGGGAGGTCTCTTTCTCTCAAATTTAAAATCGGCCCATCGGTAACCGATGGGAAGGCAGACATTGTAGATGAAGCGCTTCAAGAAGGAGGCGTCGAGGTGTTTGACCATGACGGATCTGGAGAGTCCCTCCCAGATCCTTGGAGGAGCGAACATGACATGAGGCGCGATTTCGTAGAGATCGGCTGTGCCCGTCTCCGGCTCTTCAGGAAAGTTGATGGTGTAGCCTGTCAGGAGGGCTCCGAAGACGCTCATATATTGTTCTCCCACCCAGGGGAGGGGGAGAAAAGAGACAAACTCGTCAGCCTCATATTTGGGGTCGACCTTGTCCAGATTTTCCGCCATCTTGAGGACACCGCGGTGGGTGAGAAGGGAACCTTTGGGAAAGCCTGTGGTGCCCGAGGTATAGGCGATCAGGACGACATCGTTTTCAGTCACCTGATTCACATTTCTCTCAAAAAGGTCAGGATGCTTTTTCTCCATCTCCCTTCCCAGTTCCTCCACTTCGGGGAAGTAGATGAGAAGGGGATCGTCATAGCTCCTCATCCCTTTGGGGTCGGTGTAAATGATTTTCCTGAGATTGGGAAGCTGATCCTTCATATGGAGGATCTTGTCCGTCTGTTCCTGATCCTCGGCCACAACAAATTTGGCATCGGAGTGGTTGATGACATAGGCCACCTCCGTGAGAATGGAGTCCTGATAGATTCCCAGCGGGACTCCTCCGGCGCATTGGACGGCTAATTCAGCGTAGACCCACTCCGGCCGGTTATCTCCGATGATGGCCAGCTTGTCTCCCCGCTCAAATCCGAGATGGATCAGTCCCAGAGAGAAGTATTTGACATGTTGGAGATACTCTTCCCAGGTCACCTTCTGCCAGATGCCGAATTCCTTTTCCCGGAGGGCAACCTTGCTATTTCCGAATTTATTTGCATTGTGGACCAGCAAAAAAGGCAGGGTGTTTCCCTTCATCTCCATTTGTCATACCCGAAGGCAAGAAGTGAAATGAGTGATAGGATATCTAAATTCACCAGGAAGAGTCCCCCTTAAACCACTCCTCCCGAGGATGGATAGAAACACTAAAGCATTGGCCTTTTTTTGTCAAGATGGAAAAAAGAGAGTGTCATTTAGTCTCATGGTCTTGCAGTCTAATAGTCATTTAACTGACTATCTAACTAACGTAGTGTCTCTAACACTTCTTTACATACTCCGTTCACCCTGAGTCCCGCGAAGCGCGGGATCGAAGGGTAAACTATATCGAGGGGTTCCGTTCATGGTTCGATCCCGCGAACCGCGGGACTCACCACGAACGGACTGTAAAGTGATTACTGAGACACTACACTGACGGCTATAAGACTTTTTTCAACCCCCCCAAATTTTTTGACCCTTCTGGTTTATCTTCCGACAGAGATGAAGCCGGTGTGTCTCAGAAGCTTTCCATCCCTGACGATGAAGATCCGGGATTCCGTACTGGGTCGATGATCCCTGGCCGTAATGGTGAGAGGGGGGAGAAGTCCTCCGACAACATAATTCTTAAAGCCTTCAAAGGCCATCTTCACCCTTTCGCGGGAGAATCCCTGTTCGGGGAGAGACCTCCCCAGGGCTTCTGCCATCACTTTGACCGTGACCCATCCTTCAACATAAGAGAGGGTATGAAAGTCGTAGGGATGCCATTTCTGATGAGCCTCTTTGATCTCCGTCATCCCGGGGACCTCTTCTCCAAAAGGGGAGATGGGTTGCACCCCGAGGACGCCATCGAAAGCGGAAAGATTTTCATCAAAGGCCCTCATACTGCAGATCCATCTGGTTTTGAGATCCATTCCCCTGACCTCCTGAAGGAATACAGAGGCCTCCTTTGAGGTCAGGTTCAGGTAGGCGAATTCCGGATGATATGACTTCAATGGCGCAAGAACAGGAGGGGGGGGCTTTAGGGATGAGAGGTCTGAGATGAAGATGTCCGGTCCAATTTCAAGATCAAGCGTTTTTGCATAAGACTTCGCTTCATCGAGAAAGTCTTTTCCCGGAGGGTCTGGAAAACTGACGAAGACCACTTTCGGTTTTCTCATTTTTATCTCAGATCTTTCCGAGATAAACTTCATGGCAATCTTTGCCAGGTCGAAAGGGGTGGGAGTGATGGAAAAGAGATAGGGAGTTTTGGAGGTATCTGCGAGATGGATGGGGAAAGAGCTGGTCAGAGTGGGAATCCGCTGGAGATTGATATGGGGCAGAAGGGCAAGCCCTGTCTTCGTCGAATAGAGATAAAGTAGGAGGATGCGGTCCGCCTCGTTCAATTTTCGAAAGGCGGCGATGAATTCAGCCGGCTGAGAGGAATCGTCGATGAGAATGATCTCCAGTTTTTTGCCGAAGATTCCTCCGTGCTGGTTGATCCATTTCCCGGCATCGAGCAGACCCCTTGCGCATTCCCTGCCTGAATCTCCCCATCGGCCCGTGAAAGGGACCAAGGCGCCCACTTTGAGAGAGTCCTGGC
>DYHU01000044.1:5782-19001 GCA_020724025.1 Syntrophorhabdus sp.
TAGAGCACCGCTAAAATCCGGGTGATCTTCTCCTGGTGACATTGGACCTTATGGGGAATGGTTGAGTCATAGTAGATGGAGTCGCCGGGATAGAGGACATCGGTATGATTTCCCAGGATTACCTCCATCTCACCTTCCAGGACGAAGATAAACTCCTCCCCCTCATGAACAGAGGTCTTTGCCGTTTTCACTGTGGCGGGCTCGAGAGTCACGATAAAAGGCTCCATATGGCGATCTTTCTTATCGAACCCGAGAGATTCATATGAATAACCATATTTCACCCCATCTTTGGAGGCGAAGCGGGAGACCTTTTTCCGTTCATCCCTTCTCACAATGGTGAAGGGTTCCCCCACAGTCTCACCCCAGAAGTCACCCACCCTGACCCCCAGGGCCCCTGCCAGCTTGATAATCGTTCCCAGGGATGGCGAGACGAGATGGTTCTCCATTTGAGAGAGCAGGGCAGTCGAAAATCCGGTTAAGTCGGCGAGGTCTTTGAGTGAGAGCCCCTTTTTCTCTCTTAATTCTTTAATTCTCTCTCCGACTCGAATCTCTTCAAATTCTCTCTTCTCTTCTTCCATGGGTTTCCTTCTCCATTCCCCCTCACCCCTGCCTACCGCAGGCAGGCTATCCCTCTCCCCTGCCTTCGCCGAAGCGGCTTCGCGCAGGCAGGCACCGGGGGAGAGGGGAGCCATTAGGAAGCTATTTACAGACTCCCTCCCCCCCGAGGGGGGAGCCACTTACAGATCCCCTCCCCCTTGATGGGGGAGGGTGAGGGTGGGGGTGAAATTATTTTTAACATATTCCACTCCAATCTGGATCGCCTTGATATTGGAGGGAATGAGAGCGTGGTGACGTTCATCAAATACTTTTTCAAGGGATTCGAACAGAGAGGGCATCCCCACCCATTTCGTCTTTTCAATAAAAGCGCCTAATGCAATCATGTTGGCCAGTTTAGGATTTCCGTTCTGGATGGCAATGTCATTGACCGGAATGGCAAGCAGCTCGACATCGTTACGAGAGACTTCCTTCAGATCGATCAGGGAGGAATTAACCATCAGCAATCCCTTCGGCAGAACTCTGGAGCCATATTTTAGAAGGGAGGGTAGATTCATGGAGATGGCGGCATGGGGCCGTTGCACAATTGGGGAACCGATTTCCTTGGACGAGATCACAACGGTGCAATTGGCCGTTCCGCCCCTCATCTCGACCCCATAGGTGGGAAGGAAGGTGACGTGCCTGCCCTCCTTCATGGCGGCAAAAGCAAGAAGGTTTCCGATCGCCAGAACACCCTGACCGCCGAATCCCGCTATGATGACATCGTAATAGAAGCGATTGTTTTTCATATAGCAAAATCCAAATGACAAAATCCAAATGTCAAATTAATGACCAAATGCTTAAATGTCAAAATGTTTGTCATTTGAACTTTGAAATTTAAAGTTGATTTGGGCTTTGAGCTTTGACATTTGACATTATATTTCATAAGTAATCTGCCATCTTTCTTTCTTTCAAAATTCCCAACGGGAAATAGGGGATCATTTCCTCTTCGACACGGCGGTTGGCCTCCAGGGAGGATAATCCCCAGTTGGTGGGGCAGGACATTAAGATCTCGACAAACGAAAAGCCCATCTCTTCGATCTGCATCTGAAATGCCTTCCGAATCGCTTTCTTTGCTTTCATCAGGTTGGCCGGGTTGTTGACAGCCACCCTGGCCACAAACGCACTGCCCTCCAGAGTGGCCATCATCTCAGCCATTCGGATGGGGTAACCATCGTAGGTGAAATCCCTTCCGTAAGGGCTGGTCGTCGTCTTCTGGCCGAGGAGGGTCGTAGGCGCCATCTGTCCTCCGGTCATCCCGTAGATACCGTTGTTGGCAAAGACGAGGGTGATGTTTTCACCCCGGTTGGCCGTATGGATTCCTTCGGCGATCCCTATGGCTCCCAGGTCTCCATCACCCTGAATGGTAAAGACGATCGAATCCTTCCTCGCCCGCTTTACTCCCGAGGCGACAGCGGACGCCCTGCCATGGGGGGCCTCGACGACATCGATATTGAAATAGTCGTACATAAAGACAGAACAACCCACCGAGGCAACCCCGATCGTCTTCTCCCTGATCTTAAAATGATCGATCGCCTCTGCAACCAACCGGTGGGCGATTCCGTGGTGACACCCGGGACAGAAGTGGAAGGGGACATCGATCAGACATTCGGGACGCTTAAAAACAAGTTCCATTTTTTCCTCCAGAAATCCGAAATTCGAATATCGAATTTCGAAACAAATTTTACATGACGAGTTCGTCACCCGCAAACCATGAAAATAGTAACAATTCCCCTCCCCCTTGATGGGGGAGGGCGAGGGTGGGGGTGGACACCATTGATTGCCCCCCCACCTTAATCCTCCCCCGCCAGGGGGGAGGAAATTTTATCATTTTCAACGTAATCCAAATGACCGAAATTAGAATGATCCAAAATGACCAAAACAGTTTTGGACGTTTGGTAATTCGAACTTTGAATTTGTTTCGTGCTTCGGATTTCGGATTTCGAATTTATAGCTTTGCATCATAGTATTTCTTTATTTCTTCCAATATTTCTTCCGGAGGGGGTAAGGCTCCCGGTGGTTTCCCGTAAAAATAGACCTCTGCATCCCGGTCCACCGAGAGTTTCACATCTTCCACCATCTGCCCTGTATTTAATTCAACGGTTAAAAATTGTTTGACCTGTTTAGAAATATCGTAAAGGGCTTTTTCGGGATAGGGGAAAAGGGTGATGGGTCGAAAGAGGCCCACCTTCATCCCTTCCTCCCTTGCCAGTTCCATAGCGGTTTTTGAAACTCTTGCCATGCTCCCGAAGGCGACAATAATAAACCGGGCATCTTCAGTATTGACCGTTTCAAAACGGACCTCCTCTTTCTTCATCCTCTCATATTTCTGGTAAAGTTTCCAGTTATGTTCTGTCAGCTCGCCCTCCTGGAGATAGAGCGATTTGATCCGGTTCGGTTTTCTTCCCCTGGCTCCGGTCAGAGCCCAATCCTTCGGCGGAAGGGCCATCTTTTCAGGTTTCCTGCGAATGAGAGGTTCCTTCATCTGGCCGATGAGGGCATCTCCCAGAATCATCGCCGGGTTTCTGTATTTGTCCGACAGATCAAAAGCCAGGCAGGTCAGGTCATACATCTCCTGGACCGTGGAAGGGGCAAGGACGATCATTCGATAATCTCCGTGTCCTCCTCCCCGTGTTGCCTGGAAATAATCGCCCTGGGAGGCAGAAATCCCTCCCAGGCCCGGTCCGCTTCTCGAGATGTTGACGATCACAACGGGAAGCTCGCTTCCTGCCATATAGGAGATCCCTTCCTGCATGAGTGAAATTCCCGGGCTGGAGGAAGAGGACATGGCCCTGGTTCCGGTTGCAGAAGCCCCCAGAAGGAGATTGATCGAAGCGATTTCGCTCTCTGCCTGGATGAACACTCCGCCCAGAGGAGGGAGGTGTTTGGAGAGATATTCCGGAATCTCATTCTGAGGGGTGATCGGATATCCAAAAAAGAGGAGGCATCCCGCATCGATGGCTCCCATCGCTACGGCCTCGTTTCCCCTGACCAGTATCTTTTCACAATTTTGATCCACCGCGTTCCCTCCAGACCTGAATGGCCACATCCGGGCAGATCTCTCCGCAGATTGCGCAGCCCGTGCAGGAGCCGTTATCATCCCAGACAACAAAAAAATACCCCTGACGGTTGATCTCCTCCCCGATCCGGATCAACTCCTTCGGGCAGGAGATGGTGCAGAGTGCGCACCCTTTGCATCGCTCTTTGTCAATTTCAATTTTAGCAATCATGCAGCACCATTAAATCCGAATATCGAAATCCGAAGCACGAAACAAATTCAAATGTTTAAAATCCGAAAGTCAAAACAATTTAGCGTTTTGAAAAACTACAGCAAGCAGGGCATTTAGCGGGTTTGTCATTCCTGCGAAAGCAGGAATCCAGTTTTTTTTGAAACCCCCCTGGATTCCCGCCTGCGCGGGAATGACAGACAAAGAACCTTTTCAAAGAGCAAAAGTGTTTCGATATTCGAATTTCGAATTTTTCTAAATAGCCCTTGCTTCTTTAAATCGCTCCATATCGCTTTCCGAATACCCTATCTCTCTCAGAACCTCCATCGTATGTTCTCCCCATTGGGGAGAAGGGGTTGGGGCCGCAAAAGGGAAAAGGGAGGACTTGATGGGATTCCCGACCTGTCGCACCTTTCCCTCGACAGGGTGTTCATATTGTATGACCATCTCCCGATGGAGGACCTGCGGGTGCTGAAAAACTTCATCAAGGGTTAAGATGGGTTCACAGCACGCATCGACCTCCTTGAAAAAATCGGTCCATTGACTCTGGGTTTTGGTTTTGAAAAGTGTTTTGATTTCTTCGATGATCCGAATCCTTTCCTCTCCTTCGACAAATTGTTTCAGGATAAGGTCCTTTTTTCCGATGGCCTCGCAGAAGTTCTTCCAGAATTTCGGCTCCAGCGCTCCCAGAGACATATACCTTCCATCCCTTGTGGGATAGACCTGATAACAGGCATACCTTCCTGAAAGGTGCATTTCCCCCCTCTGCGGAAGTTTTTGATCCCTCAGATATTTCCCCGCATGGATGGAGAGCCAGGAGATGACACCATCGTGCATGGCGATATCGAGATGTTGTCCCTCTCCTGTTTTTTTACGGTTCACAACAGCAGTTAGGATAGAAATGGCCGCCATCATCGCTCCTGCGCCGATATCTGCAATCTGAACGCCCGGGATCACAGGGCCGGTTTCCTTTGTTCCGGTCAATTCAAGGATGCCTCCCAGGCCGAGGTAATTAATATCGTGGCCGGATCGATCTCTGTAAGGTCCATTCTGTCCATATCCGGAAAGGGAGCAGAGAATCACTCCGGGATTTCTCTTTTTCAGTTCCTGATATCCGATTCTTAGGCGATCCATCACCCCGGGTCTGAAACCTTCTAAAACAATATCATAGGTTTCAATCAATTTATAAAAAATCTCCCTTCCCTCTTCGACCTTAAGGTTGAGGATCATACTCTTCTTATTCCGGTTCAGGGCGAGAAAATAGGCGCCGTCATTGTTTCGGATAGGCCCCATCTTCCGCATATAATCTCCCTGTTCGGGATCTTCGACCTTGAGCACTTCCATCCCGAGGTCAGCCAGAAGAAGAGAACAGTAAGGGCCTGGCAAAAGCCTCGAAAGATCAAGCATTTTCAAGCCATTTAAAGGGCCCAATCGCATCTCCTGAGAGTGAATGAGATGAAAAATAAATAACATATTGGATTTAAAAATGAAAGCCTTGGGCTCAACCCTATGCGCTTTTCACAATGCTCTTAGTGTAGTGCGTCCAACACTTCTTTACATTAGTTCCAAAGCCGTCATTCCCGCGAAAGCGGGAATCCAGTTCAGAAATACTGGATTCCCCCGTATCAAGTACGGGGCAGGCTAAGTCAAGCCCGGAATGACAATCAAAGTAAAGGAACTTATGACGCACTGCATTAGTGAAGTTTATGGATGGGCAAATATCTCTGCAAATATCTCTTGACGGAAGAGATGAGGAATGGTATTAAATTGTCCGCAGATTTAAAGAAAGGGGGGTATTAGCTATGAAAAAACCTTTGTGGATACCGTCTGAGGATAAGATTAAAAACGCCAACATGACGCGGTTTATCGAATTTGTGAATAAAAAATATGGAAAACAGTTTAAGACTTTTAATGACTTATTTCAGTGGTCCGTGGAGGCTATCCCTGATTTCTGGGCCGCCGTGTGGGATTTTACAGAGATCAAAGCCTCAAAAAAGTACGATCAAGTCGTGGATGATTTGAAAAAGTTTCCAGGGGCGAAGTGGTTTCCCGGGGCGAAACTCAATTTTGCGGAGAATCTTCTGCGGTATCGAGATGATCGATTGGCTTTTATCTTCAGAGGAGAGACACAGAAATCGGCCAAGATGACCTATGGGGAGCTTTACTCAACGGTCGCACGCCTGGCAGCATCTTTGCGCGAAATAGGCATTAAACCGGGGGATCGGGTTGCAGGCTATATGCCGAACATGATGGAGACGGCTATCGGCATGTTAGCGGCAACCAGTGTCGGGGCTGTCTGGTCCTCTTGTGCCACAGATATCGGGCCACAGGCCGCTCTGGACCGGCTTGGCCAAATAGAACCCAAGGTCTTGTTTTCGGTGGACGGTTATTTTTACAAGGCAAAACCCTTCAGCACCCTGGGAAATGCGGCAGAGGTTGCCAAAGCCATTCCTTCCTTGAAGAAAGTCGTCATCGCCTCTTATGTGGGTGATCAGTCTGATCTGAAAAATATTCCCAACGCCGTTCGTTTCGAAGATTTTTTGGCTAAGGGAGGAGAACCTGCTCTCGAGTTTGAACAACTACCCGCCGACCACCCCGTATTCATCATGTTCTCTTCCGGAACGACGGGCAAGCCCAAATGCATGGTGCAGAGTGCGGGAGGCATTCTCCTCAACCACTTGAAAGAGCTCATCATCCATACGGATGTGAAGCGGGAGGACAAAATCTTTTACATCACCACCTGTAGCTGGATGATGTGGAACTGGTTAATCAGCTCGCTGGGCGTCGGGGCAACGGTGGTGTTGTTCGATGGTAACCCGAACTATCCCGATGCTGAGGCCATGTGGAAAATGACGCAGGACGAAAAGATCACCATTTTTGGCCTCAGTGCAAGCTATATCAATTACCTCCGAAGCGAGGGGATCCAGCCCGGAAAGAAGTATGACCTTTCTTCTCTCAGGGAGATTTCTCAAACCGGTTCTGTTCTTTCAGCCGAAGGCTTCGAGTGGGTCTATCAAGAGATCAAACAGGATCTCCATTTCAATTCCATCTCCGGAGGCACGGACATCAACGGCTGTTTTGCCATTGGCAGCCCGATCCAACCCGTCTATGCCGGTGAATTACAAGGGCCTGGCCTGGCGATGAAAGTGAAGGCTTACGATGAGAATGGAAAGCCTGCCTGGGATAAGGAAGGAGAGCTGGTATGCGAAGCTCCGGCTCCTCCCATGCCGCTTTATTTCTGGAACGATCCCAATGGAGAAAAGTATAAAGCCGCCTACTTTGAACACTATCCCAATATATGGCGGCATGGCGATTACGTTGTCATGCACAAGGAGTCCGGGGGCATCACCTTCTATGGCCGTTCCGATGCCGTTCTGAAACCCTCCGGGGTCCGGATTGGAACAGCAGAAATTTATAATGTGGTGGAGAAGATTGAAGGGGTTGCCGACAGTCTCGCCATCGGACAAAACTGGGAGGGTGAACAGCGTATTATTCTCTTCGTGAAGCTGGCTCAGGGGGTCAGTCTGACGGAAGAATTGCAGAACAGGATTAAAAAGACCCTGCGGGAAAAGGCTTCTCCCCGGCACGTTCCAGCCATCATCATGGAAATGCCGGATGCCCCCTATACGATGAATATGAAGAAGGTGGAGAGCGCGGTGACCAATATCATCCACGGAAGACCGGTTCTGAACAGAGATGCTTTGAGCAACCCGCAGGTTCTGGACTACTTTGAGAAGATCGTCCCGGAACTCCAGAAGTAGGGGCAATTCATGCTTGCACGCCGGAGTGCGGCGTTTCAGCACGCAGGCATGAATTGCCCCTACGAAGATAAAGATGAAGCTGACCCGCAAAGAGTTTGAGGAGTTAGTGGTATTAGCGCTGAAGAGGCTTCCAAAGTTTATAAGAAATAGGATGGAGAACATTGATGTTGTGATTGAGGACCAGGCGTCCAGGTCGCTTCTTTCGGAGATGAGCCTTCGTTCCCCCTTTGATTTGCTGGGACTCTACCAGGGAATTCCAATCGATCAGAGGGGGTTTTATTACGGGAATGTTCTCCCGGATAAGATCACCCTCTTTCAGCTCCCCATCGAATCGATCTGTGACACAAAGGAAGAGATTGAAGAGAAAGTCAGGGAAGTGGTAATCCATGAGGTAGGTCACTACTTCGGTCTGGACGAGGGGCAATTGGAAGAAATTGAAGGTGGAGGAGAGGAGTAATTTAGGCTTATTTTGTCATTCCCGTGAAACTTGTCCTCGAAGTCTTTAATCGGGGAACGGGAATCCAGGCTTGTCTCTGTTAAAACAGGGAACCGTAGGATAGAAATCTGGATTCCTGCTTTTGCAGATTCTCTATAATTAGAGTCTGTCCATAAATCAACGGTTTCCAATAAGTTCGTCATTCCGGCGAAAGCCGGAATCCAGTCCTTTCAAGACCTTCTGGATGCCGGATCAAGTCCGGCATGACGAAAAAGGGGCATTTATGAAGAGACTCTAATTATTTTTTCGCCGTGCGTTGCTGTCGAATTGGAAAAAGTGTTAAGGTTGATCAAAATATCTTGCCGTGATGGTTTAAAAATAGATTTGAAGAGAGCTCCGAAAAACTACTCCACGCTCTCTTGATTACATAGATTTCAAAAGATGATTGCGCAGATTTCCTTGATTTATGAAGTGTTTTGCATCTGTGTAATCGTTTTTAATCGGTGTAATCAGAGATTTCGGGGCTTTCTCAGAAATCTCTTGGAGGAGGATTGATGATGGAAAAGTGGATGGGGGGGGATATGCATCCGAGCTACCGAATTCTTATGGGCCCCGGGCCGAGCAATGTCCATTACCGGGTTTATCAAGCCATGTCTAACCCGGTCATCGGTTATCTCGATCCCCAAATTCTTGCCTGCATGGACGAAATCAGCGAGATGTTAAGGGGCGTTTTCCAGACAAAAAACCAGGTGACCTTAGCCATTTCTGCTACGGGGAGTTCAGGGATGGAAGCTTCGTTTGTCAATTTTGTTGAGCCTGGTGATTTTGTTGTCATTGGAGTCAATGGCTTCTTTGCAGATAGGATGACCCAGGTGGCTTCCCGATGTGGCGCTAATGTCATCCGGGTCGAGGAAGAATGGGGGAAGATGATTGAACCAGGGAAAATGATCAAGGCATTGAGGGAACATCCCGAGGCTAAGATCTGTGGCGTTGTTCATGGAGAGACCTCTACCGGAGTGAGGCAGTCCCTTGAAGAGATTGGGGCTTACTGCAAACGAACGGATACCCTTCTTGTGGTGGATGCTGTAACCACTGTGGGAGGATATGAGGTGAAGGTGGATGAATGGGGAATCGATGTCTGCTACGGGAGTTCCCAGAAATGCCTCAGCGTGCCCCCCGGCCTTTCTCCATTTACGGCAAGTCCAAAGGCGATGGATGTCCTGCGGTCAAGAAAGACAAAGGTTCAGAGTTTTTATCTTGATCTCACTTTACTCGAAAAATATTGGGGAGAGGAGAGGGTTTATCACCATACGGCACCTGCTTCCATGTTCTATGCGATGAGGGAAGGGCTGAGGATCGTATTTGAGGAAGGGCTGGAGACGAGATTTCGGCGTCATGAGATGTTGGGCGATCGGGTAAAGATGGAATTGGAGGGTATCGGATTCAAACTTTTTGCCCAGGAAGGGTATCGTCTGCCCATGTTGACTTCGGTGGTTCTTCCTGATGGGGTGGATGATGCCAAAATACGGGCGAGGCTTTTAAATGAATATAATATTGAGGTGGGAGGGGGTTTAGGCTGGCTAAAGGGGAAAATATGGAGAGTCGGCCTCATGGGAGAAACCTGCAAACTCCGATATATCCATTGCCTGATGGGAGCTTTAAGGGAAATACTCTCATAAGTGCGGAATGCGCCCCGAACCATGTGAGGTTCAGGGTTCAAGCGGCTTCTTTTTCGGCCGGGGTTTTTTCCTGGTGGAGTTTGGCGATAAATTCGGAGAGGTTGTAGATTTCGATTTTCTGTTTCTGACGCTTGGCATTTCTGAAATTGTGTAGACAAGAAGGACATTCGGTAAGGAGGATTTCGGCTCCGGTCTCCTCGATAATCTGACTCAGACGATTTCTTGCAATCTTCACGGATTCCTTTGGAAAAGCTCCCCTGAATCCACCGCCTGCGCCGCAACACATCGCATTTTCCCGGGTTCGTCTTGGCTCCACAAAATTTGGAGCAATCTTCCGGATGATCTCTCTGGGTTCCTCATAGATCCCTGCGTGTCGACCCAGATCGCAGGGGTCGTGGTAGGTGACTTTCTTATCCGTTGTTACCTTAAAGTCAAAGTCCTTGAGAAACTGTGTGATATGCTTGACCTCCAATCCAAAATCTTTATAGGAAGGGTGATCTTTGAAAACACGGTAACAGTAAGGGCAGGTCGTGATCAGCGTTCTGGCTCCGGTTTTTTGGATTTCCTGAATATTGCGCCTGGCCAAATCTTCCTTGATCTTATAACCCACGTCTTCCAATACCCCACTACAGCAGACCTCATCGATCAGGGTGAAATCAACTTTCAGAATGTCGAGAAGTTGAAGGGTCTCCTTGACACTCTCTTCTTCCCGATAAGCTCCGACACAGCCTAAAAACAGGACAAACGGGGCTTTCCCTTTTTTATGTCCCCAGGCATGATGCTCTGTTTCACCATAGATGTTTCCATATTTCTGAACAGTCTCTCCCATGGCCCTGAAGAGGTTGTCAAAGCCAACTCCTACCATATCCTTCCGCATGGCCCTGACCGCTTCCTGAGGGTCAATCCCCGAAGGGCAATTGGTCGTGCAATTCATACAGGTGGTGCAGCGAAGAAAGGCTTGAGCCACTGCTTCGGTCACGGGGAGTTTTCCTTCCATCACCTCCTTGAGGAGGATCATCTTACCCCGTGCATTGGTAATCGGCCTTTTGGTTAGATCGAAGATGGGGCAGACCGCCCGGCAAAAGCCGCACCGGGAACACTGAGTGATGGCCTTACGACGTTTTTCATCGAACTGGAGCTGAGGTGCCATTATTCCACCAATAAAAAATGTCAAATTTCAAAGCTCAAAGTTCAAAGGAATTCCAAATTTCAAAATAAGATGGTTTCGTAAAAAGTCGTCTCACCGGTGTAAACCGGTGTACAGTGTCTTCGTAACCATTTGAGATAACTGGATTCCGGCTTTCGCCGGAATGACGGTACTTGATTTTTTACGGTTTCATCAAATTAAGGATTTTTTGACATTCTCAATTTGTCATTCATTTAACATTTGGAAATTTGAAATTTGTCATTGCTCTATTCATCCAGTGCTCTTTTGCCCGGGTTCATGATGTTATTCGGATCCAGCGTCTTCTTAACCCTTCTCATCAAATCCATTTCCACCGGATCGTGTTCCAGACTCATATAATTTGCCTTGGAGAGGCCAATGCCATGTTCTCCACTCAGAGTGCCATTGAGAGCGATGGTGAGACGGAAGATCTCTTCTTCCACCTTTTTCGTTCTTTCGACTTGATCAGGATCATATTCGTCATAAAGAATCTGAGGATGGAGGTTTCCGTCACCGGCGTGGCCAAAAGTGGCGACCACGATATTATGCCTCTGAGCGATCTCTTGAATTCCAACCAGCAAATCGGGGATTCGGGAGATGGGCACGGTCACATCATCCAGCACAAAACTGTTGCTTACCCGGGCAAGAGTTGCATAGGCAGACTTGCGGGCCTTCCACAGATTGAGCCGATCTTTTTCATCCCTGGCGGTCTTGATCTCAATGGGATGATTCTTTTTCAGAATACTCAGAACCACCTCCATCTGAGCCTCCACCTCTTCCCAGGTGAAGCCATCAGTCTCTGTCAGGATCATGGCCTCCGCATCCGGCAGAGCGATGTCGGTATTTTCCCTGATCGATTTGAGAGTCACCTTATCCATGATTTCCATCACGCTGGGGATGATTCCACTGGTCATCGTCTGAAAGATCGCCTTTCCCGCATCCTCCAGCCTGGCATAGGTGGCCACAGCGGTCATGGCATGGCGGGGAATGGGATTGATTTTTAAGGTGACCTCCGTGATCACTCCAAGGGTTCCTTCTGCTCCGATAAAAAGTTTGGCCAGATCGTAGCCCGAGACGCATTTCATCGTGTAGGAACCTGTCTGCATCAACTCTCCGGTGGGCAAAACGACTTGAAGGCCCAGGACATAGTCGCGGGTGGTGCCATATTTGGCGCCTTTGATTCCACCCGCATTGGTGGCCACATTTCCTCCGATGGTGGCAACGGAACTGCTTGCCGGATCCGGAGGGAAGATAAAACCATGTCTGGCCAGTTCCCGATTCAGATCATCACAGACCACACCTGCCTCCACGCGGACATAACGGTTTTCAATGCTCACCTCAAGGATCCTATTCATTTTGGAGAGGTCGATGATGATCCCACCCTTAATGGGAATGACGCCTCCGCTGAGACTTGTACCCGCTCCTCGAGGGACAACAGGAATCTTATTTTCATTGGCAAATTTGACAATGGCCACCACCTGTTCCGCCGATTCAGGCCAGACTGCAGCATCGGGTCGATGGACATTCATCGAAGCATCATAACTGTATGGCACTAACTCTTCTAATTGATCGGTAAAATTGTCCTGACCCACAATCTCAATCAGTTTTTTTATCATCCCGAAGAACTCCTCAATTCCCATCCTGGCCGGCCGCTTTTTTGACCTCGGACTCCACATAATTCAGGTGTTCAAGGGTTCTCTCCCTGGCTTTATCAGGGGAGTGATTCCTAATCGCATTGATTATTCTAAGATGTTGATCAAGCAATTTTTTTATTTTTGCCCGATCTCTAAAAACTCTTCCTACCGATTCCCTGAGGAGATCATAAATTCCAGACATGATATGCATATGAATAGTATTGTGGGTAGCCTGGGCGATGGCCAGGTGGAAGTCCGCATCCTGTTTTTCCCAGGACCGGCCTTCCTCAAAAGCCTTTTTCATCTCCTTGATGATGGTGTCGAGTTGTTGAATGTCTTCCTTGGAAGCTTTCTGTGCCGCCTGGTAGGCGGCCCAGGCCTCAATGGCCTTTCTCACCTCGATGAGATCGAAAATCTTCTGGGTGTCCGCCTTAATGAGCAGGGCGAGGGGATCTTCGATGAGCTTTGAGGTGACGGATCTGACAAAAGTTCTCTTGGCCTGTCTGACCTCCAGAAACCCCATGGCGACCAGAGAATTGAGCGCCTCCCTGAGAGAGGGCCGGCTTACACCCAATTGTTTGATAAGTTCCCGTTCAGGGGGAAGCCTGTCACCGGGCTTTAACTTCCCATCGGTGATGAGGCGCTTTATCTGGTTGACAATCTCCTCTGAGATTTTGGTGTGTTTGACCGAATTAAACATAGAATTGCTCCAATGGTCTTACC
>DYHU01000317.1 GCA_020724025.1 Syntrophorhabdus sp.
AACTGCTGCTCCATCTATTGAGGTAATCACTAATTCCGGTGCCGTATTATCTACCCGTACCTCAGTCGTGGTCGCCGCCATCAAGCCGACCTCATCTATACAACTGGCACTAACCGTATAACTACCATCCTCTAAACCAATGGTATTCCACGAGGCGGTAAATGGGGCATTCGTATCTATCCCAATGCTATATGTCCCAACCTGACTATACTCAAATATTACCTTCTCAGCATCACCCGGAGCAGTGGCTGTCATCGTCCCCACTCCCGCAATTAATTGCCTGATATTTAAGGTAATTGTCCCCGCAGTATTATCTATCTCTATGTAACTATTTGTATCTGTGCCTAATCCCGCATCTAATGAATTATATGCCTGTGCCCTTACCGTCCATGTCCCATCATTAAATGCCTGCGTATTCCATATCCCCTCAAACCCATCTTCTAGAGTCGTATCCTCATACTTTGTGGTGCTACTGCCATCCTGTGGATTATACCAAACCGCAGGATTAGTCCCTGTCCCAACATCAAATACTACCTTGACCGTATTCCCAGGCACAATTACCTCAATGGTCTTTGTCCCGGTGATATGACTATCTGCGGCAGGTGAGATAATGACTACTGGCTCTAAATCATTATCTATCTCAACCACATATAATTGTGAATAACCTATATTACCCAGGGCATCTCTTGCCTTTAATTTAATGCTATGTACTGTATCCCGAAGATTTACTGTATTCCAGGTATATGTCCCGTATGGTGCTGACCAATATGTTGCTGACCCAACCTCCTTTTCATCTATTATTACCGTTACCGTCCCATCTATCCAGGTGGTTGTATCTTGTCCCGTAAATACTACCGCTACCGTGCCAACTAATACCTTTGCCCCAACTGCTGCTCCATCTATTGAGGTAATCACTAATTCCGGTGCCGTATTATCTACCTTGAAAGCATTACTTGTCCTTGGTGTGCCTGTCCCGAGTATATCTTGCGGTATCGCCTTCAGCGTATAAGTGCCATCTGTTACTCCTAATGTATTCCATGAGAAACCAAATGGTGGTGATATATCTATACAGAATGGATACCAATCTATCGTCCCTTCTTTTTGATATTCAAATAATACAGAATCAACATCCGATGAGGCACTTACTGTCCCAACTAATGTTTTAGAAACAATAGAAGGAATAGTAGTAAAGGTTACTGTTCCAGGGGTATTATCAATTACAATCTCTGTATTAGTTGCTGTACCAAGGGTTACATTACCAGAACCATAAGCCATCACCCGAACTTGATAATTATCACCATCCGGGAATAAAACCGTACGCCAGAAGAATGACCAACCATCACTACCATTGGTATCAGTGCCATAAGGAGGAGTAGTGGTGCCATTTTCAGGATTATACCAGGTTGTCCCAGCAGTGCCTACCTGAAATCTGATGTATTGAGTATTTGCCGGGGCAGAAACTCTAATGGTCACTGTACCACTGACACGAGAACCAGCAACAGGATTGGTTATGATAATGACACTGGTAACTATATTATCTATGATTACAGTCCTTAATGATGAATACCCGACATTCCCGGCAGTATCTGTTGCCATAATTTGAAGTGTATGAGCACCATCTGGAAATGATGGTAATGTGGTATTCCATGAATAAGTGCCATAGCCTGTGCCTGGTGACCATGTTTGTGCCATACCCCAATTATTGCCATCAATAAGGATAGTGGGTGTGCCAACTAAAGAAGTAGTGGTATCATATGCCCTAAATGCAACATCTACCGTGCCTGCTAATATTTTTGACCCTGGTGTTGCCCCATCTACGGCATAGATATTTGCCTCTGGTGGTGTAGTATCTACACAAAATATTCTGACTACCTCGCTACTTCGATTTCCTACCTCATCAATTGCTCTGGCAGTAAGGGTATGTGTCCCTTCTGGTAATTCGATTAGTTCAATCACAAAACTTTCTGTTCCGCTATCAAATTCACCATCACGGGCATAAGCAGATTTCCACCCACCTGTATCAATTCTATATTCTACATCGGCTATCCTGGTGATGGTATCTGTTGCCGTACCCCAAATTTCAATTTCATCACTAACCAGACCCGAAAGTGAAGCTAAAGATATGCTCGGTGTTCCTCTATCTATCACAAATGTATCATAGCCCATAGCTGTATTTCCAGTAGTATTTGTTGCCCGAACATAGACAGTATGTGAACCATCAGTAGTAATACCCACCTCAAAACTAAATTCTTGATGTGTAGATGTTGCTGGCAGGATATTCCAACTACCACTATCCAGCCGCCAACTAATTCCCGTAATTCCCACATTATCATGCACATAACCGCTGACTGTCACCGTTGTTGTCCCAGCTGGGTCGGGTATAACTGGATTAACATGAACAAATAAGCCACCTTTATCTACGGTAAATAACACAAAACCTACATCTCCAAAATTACCAACGCTATCTTGACCACGAATATAAGCGATATGTTGTCCTTCCGTAAGATTAGTAATAGAAATTGTGCCAGTAACATTCACCGTGCCAGTAGTGAATACACCTGACATAGCCGTAGGAGTTCCCGGATAAGTATCGATATAAAACTCAGCGGATAAGATATTATTTAATCTATCAATTAAACTCGCGGCTAACGTTGCGGTCGCATTTGTTGGATTAGGTGAGACCTGAAGATTTGAGACCACCGGTCCTTTTGTGTCTATCTGGAAGGAATAAGATTTTTCACCAGATTCATTTCCCGCCAGGTCAACGGCTACGACTCTAATCGTATGCGTGCCATCTGTCAGACCGTAGAGATTAATGGTAAATGACTCTATCAGTTCATCAAAGGCACTATCATTAGCCGTGGATAGGAGCCAATTACCATTTAATCTATATTTTACCTTTGAGATTGAAGTAAGTATATCCGTAGCGGTACCTGATATTGAGACATTATTAGTTGTTGCAGGAGATATAATCGTTCCTAACTCCAAAGTTGGTGTGCCAATATCTATCACAAATGTATCAGAACCTGTCCCATAATTTCCTGCTTCATCACCTGCTCTGACAAACATAGTCAAAGTCCCTTGCCATAAGGATACTGTGCCAAAGTCAAATTCTTCCTCAAGTTCATCAAAGATACCATCCGTAGGCGATGTAGCCGACCCAGCTAAGGTAGCTCCAGTAGAACCAACTAATGTCCAATTTAAAGAGGTAATTTTTGCCATAGAAGCGGCCGCATAGCCTGTAATCCTTATGGTAGTCGTCCCCAGTGGGTCAGGAGTAACCTCATTGACCACGACTAAAATATTTGATTTAGCCACAATAAATATCGTAGATTGTGGCTCGCCCCAGTTACCGCGAGCATCTTTACCACGCACATATAAAATATGCGTTCCATCTTTAAGATTACTGACATTCAAAGTCCCATAAGCCGTAATCCCCAGACTACCTGTTCCAACCATTAATGTCCCTGTAGCCGGATATGTATCTACATAGAATCTCGCCTCAACAACTGAATTGAGAGCATCGGTAATGGAAGCAGTTATGGTGATAGTAGAATTAGTTATTACAGGAGAAATAGCCAATCCAGTAGTAATTGGTCCTGTGGTATCTATCTGGAATGAATAGGTCTGTGTTCCTGAGATATTTCCTGCCTCATCAATTGCTCGCACTAAAACCGTATGCGTGCCATCTGATAAAGCAGATAGAAAGATAGTAAATGTCTCGGTGCCTGAATCAAATAGACCATCATTGGGTGTTGCCCCAATCCAGGCAAGATTGTTATCTAACTTAGATTCTACACGCACAGCAGTAATTACATCCGTTGCCGTCCCGGGGATAGCCACATTACTTGAGCTACCGGGGTCTATTATGCCTAAGGTAA
>DYHU01000318.1 GCA_020724025.1 Syntrophorhabdus sp.
CCCGTCAAGGGGGAGGGGATACATAGGTGCTCCCCCATCAAGGGGAAGGGCAAGAGAGGTTCCGTCAAGGGGGAGGGTGTTAAAACACGGAAAATAGAAAGTATATGAATCGCCCGCACCCACAGCATTTTCGAGACCGTCTTCAAACCCCCATTCAGTATGTGAAAGGGGTGGGACCAAGACGAGCCAAACTCTTTGAGAAGAAGGGCATACTGACCGTTGAGGATGGCCTCTATTTTCTTCCCCGGTCTTATGAAGACCGGAGGCATTTGAAGAAGATTTCAGAACTCAGAGCAGGAGGGAAAGAGACTGGCTTCGGTGAGATCCTGCTTTCGGGCACAGCATTTTATCAGAACAAGAAGAAAAAAATCTTTGAGGTTGTTGTGGGCGATGGGAGCGGCACAATCACCTTGAAGTGGTTTCGTGGAAATGATCGTTATCTGAAAGAGAGGTTTAAAAAAGGGCAAAGGATGATCTTTTCGGGTGAGGTGAGGTGGTTCAATTACCAGAAAGAGATCCACCATCCCGATGTGGAGATCGTGGAAGGGGATATTGAGGAAGATTATCTTAACTTTAAACGAATCGTTCCAATCTATTCCGAAACAGAGGGCTTCTATCAGAGGACACTGCGCCGTCTGATGAAGAGCATTGTGGATGGATATTCGGATGAACTGACGAGCCCCATCCCTGAGGAGATCGTGGAGCGGCAGGACCTCATCCATTTTTCAGAGGCCTTTCAGAGGGTCCATTTCCCGCCGGATGGTGAATCGATAGAAAAGCTCAATCTTCAACGTTCTGACGGGCACCGGAGGATCATCTTTGATGAATTTTTCTTCTTAGAATTGGGACTCGCATTGAAGAAGAAAGGGGTGGCCCTTGAAGCAGGCATCTCTTTTAGAACCGAGGGGACGCTTTCAAAAAATCTGCTGAGTCAACTTTCCTTTCAATTAACAGGCGCCCAGGAAAGGGTCCTGGCGGAGATTGTAGAGGATATGGAGAAACCCCATCCCATGAACCGTCTGATTCAGGGAGATGTGGGAAGCGGAAAGACGATTGTAGCCATCTTAGCCGGCCTGCGGGTGGTGGAATGCGGCTATCAGGCCGCCATCATGGCGCCCACTGAGGTGCTGACCGAACAACATTACTTCACCATCCACCGATGGGTGGAACCCCTGGGAGTTCGGGTGGCCCTGTTGACGAGCAACATTAAGGGCTCGGAGAGGGAGGAGATTTATGACCGCATCCGAAAGGGAGAGGTTCAGATCGTGATCGGAACCCATGCCGTGATTCAGGAGCAGGTCGAATTTCATCGACTGGGCCTTGCCATCATTGATGAACAACATAAGTTCGGTGTGGTTCAAAGGGGATTATTGAAGAAGAAAGGGGGAAACCCTGATGTTCTGGTGATGACCGCCACCCCCATTCCCAGAACCCTTGCGATGACCATTTATGGAGATCTGGACATCTCACTGATCGACGAGATGCCTCCGGGACGGATGCCCGTGGAGACGAAGGTCTTTCCCGAATCTGCAAGGGGAAGGGTTTACCGGATCGTTGAAGAGGAGGTGAGGAAAGGCCGGCAAGTCTTCATCGTCTATCCATTAGTGGAGGAGTCTGAAAAACTTGATCTCAAAGATGCCACCCAAATGGCGGAACATCTCCAGAAAGATGTTTTCCCGGAGTTTCGAATCGGATTGCTTCACGGCCGGATGAAGAGCGATGAAAAAGAGACGATGATGATGGAGTTCAAGGAAGGGAAGACCCAGATCCTGGCGGCCACCACCGTCATTGAGGTCGGGATCGATATTCCCAATGCCTCGGTCATGGTCGTGGAACATGCGGAACGATTTGGACTCTCTCAACTCCATCAATTGAGGGGAAGGATCGGTCGGGGCCGTTATCCCTCGAAATGTATTCTCCTTGCCCAGTACCGTTCTTCCGAGGAGGCCAAGGTTCGGCTTCAGGCCATGGAGAGGACGAACGACGGATTTAAGATTGCCGAGCAGGATCTGGAATTGAGAGGACCGGGCGACTTCTTTGGCATCCGGCAGTCCGGGTTGCCCGATTTCAGAGTGGCCCATATCCTTCGAGACACTCCGATTCTCATTGAGGCGAGAAAAGAAGCCTTCCGATTGATCCAGGGGGATCCGGATCTGGAAAAGCCTTCCCATTCTCCGTTGAAGGAGGTATTGAGGAAGCGCTGGAAAGGGAGGTTGGAACTTGCCACAATCGGTTAGGAGAAATTGAAAAGGATGAGAAAGTGTGTTAACCAATAATCATTAAATTCCAAGCACCAAGCTCCAATAACCAGATAAATTCCAATAACCAATTACCAAAATATTTTTAAAGTTTGGTTATTGGAAATGAATATTTGAAATAGTGTCGATCGTAGAAAACAATCTATGATGGACTCGTAAAAAGTCGTCACTCCGGTGGAAACCGGAGTCCAGAGAATTTTTAACCCTTTGGAAAGGCTGGATTCCGGCTTTCGCCGGAATGACGATCATTAGTTTTTTTCGACTTTTTACGACTTCATCATTCATATTTTAATAAAAAAGGATTAAAAGGATTAAAAGGATTAAAAGGAGTAAGAAATGGAATTTCACCCTGAGGGCGGTGGTTTTCATCGGATGATGAGGTTGCCTCCCTATATCTTCGGCATCGTCAACCAGTTGAAGATGGAGGCCCGGAGAAGGGGAGAGGATATCATCGATCTGGGCATGGGAAATCCCGACCTGCCGACCCCCAAACACATCGTCAATAAATTGATCGAGGCGGTTAAGAACCCGAGGAACCATCGGTACTCAGCCTCGAAGGGAATTTATAAACTTCGATTGGCCATCACCGATTGGTACCGGAACCGCTATGATGTGGACCTCGATCCGGAGTCCGAGGCGGTGGTCACGATCGGCGCAAAAGAGGGAATTGGCCATCTCATTCTGGCGACCCTTGGACCGGGAGATGTGGTGTTGGTTCCTGATCCGACCTATCCCATTCACGCCTATTCGGTCGTGATCGCAGGTGGAGACCTGCGCTCGGTTCCCCTGATGGGCGAGGGCGACTTCTTTGAAAGGCTATTGACGGCGACGAAACAGACCTGGCCTCATCCCAAGATGCTGATCGTCAGTTTTCCCCACAATCCGACGACGAAGGTGGTCGATCTCGAATTCTTCGAAAGACTGGTGGAGTTTGCAAAAGATCATCGGTTAATGGTCGTTCACGATCTGGCGTATGCGGATATTGTCTTTGATGGATACCGGGCGCCGAGCCTTCTACAGGTCAACGGGGCAAAGGAGATCGGAGTGGAAATCTTCTCCCTCTCCAAGAGTTTCAATATGGCGGGCTGGCGGGTCGGCTTTGCAGTGGGAAACCCGGAGATGTTGACCGCATTAGCCCGATTGAAGAGTTACTTTGACTATGGAATCTTTCAACCCATTCAGATTGCGGCCATCATTGCGCTCAATGAAGATCAGGCCTGCGTTCGAGAGACTGCGGAGGTTTACCAGAGGAGGAGGGATACCCTCATTCATGGTCTGAAACGGGTAGGCTGGGAGATCGAAAAACCGAAGGGAACGATGTTCGTCTGGGCTGAGATCCCAAAAACCTTTCAGAAGATGGGATCCCTCGATTTTACAAAATTTCTCTTAAGAGAGGGGAAAGTGGCTGTCTCTCCTGGGATCGGTTTCGGTGAGTATGGAGAGGGGTTTGTCAGATTTGCCCTGGTGGAGAATGAGCCCAGGATCAAGCAGGCGGTCAAAGGGATTCAGAAAGCGCTGAGATGATAAAGACTGGAATAATGGAAAAATGGAAGATTGGAATAATGTTGGAATAATGATGGATTCGTAAAAAGTCGTCATTCCCGTGAAAACGGGAATCCAG
>DYHU01000319.1 GCA_020724025.1 Syntrophorhabdus sp.
TCGCAGGTTAGAGAACGAAAAAAGAAGGTCTTCGCTCCCATGAGGACTTCTGGGATGATATCCTCCCGTAAAGTGGAGGATACTATAAGAAAGATGCTCTGGCAAAATGCAGGACCTGGACGAAATGAAAGGAGCCTCCAGGTCGCCCTTGAAAAATTAGAGGATCTAAGTCAGTGCTTAAAAGAGATCAGGGCCAAGAACTATCACGAATTGATGCGCGCCCATGAAACCCATCAAATTCTGGAAGTGGCCAAGATGATGTGCACGGCTGCTTTGACCAGGAAGGAAACTCGATTCGGAGTCTATCATCACAGGACCGATTTTCCGGAGAGTAACGAAGAATATGAGGGCCAAATTGTCCTGTGGAAAACAGAACAGGGAATGAAAACAGCCTTTAAAAAATTAGATTACGATAAGATCCCTCTTTTTTAGGGGGGAGAGATTTTTGAATAGGAGAGATAAACGATGCCACCTGTGATAGACCTTAAAAAGTGTATCGGTTGCGGTAAATGTGATCTTCACTGTCCGTTGGATGTTATTCATTTTAATGGGGTTCGAAATATCCCTCATGTGAAGTATCCGGATGAATGCTGGCATTGTGGGTCCTGCCGCCTCGACTGCCCGGTAGAAGCCATTACGATCCGTTTTGGTCTTGAAATGCTTAATCTCTAAAGAGAAAGGAAGGTGTCAAATGAAGATTCATTATTTTCTTCTAACGATGTTGGTTATTTTAATGGGGGCTTTCTCAGCCCAAGCCGTCACCCAACTCCATATGGGGACGGCCTCTGTAGGAGGAACTTACTATAGCGTTGGTTTGGCCTTAGCCCAATGCCTGAACAAGTCTCTCCCCGAAGTGAATGTGACGGCTGAAATTACTGCCGGTACGGTTGAAAACCTCCGCTTGTTGGATGATCGCAAGATCCATCTTGCCATTATCGCCCCTCAGCATGCCTACCAGGCCTATCGAGGGGATTCCCCCTGGAAGAAGAAGATCGATTTCAACATCGTGATCCGCCTCATTCCCAACTCCAATAGTTTCGTCGCCCTTAGCGGCTCTGGAATCAAAAGCATCTCTGATTTGAAAGGAAAAAGGGTCAATATGGGCCCGGCAGGAGGGGGCCTAGAGCCAAATGCCAAATCCATTCTGGAGACTTACGGGCTCACCTACAAGGATATCACGCCCGTCTTTTTCGGTATCGGCGCAGGGGTAGACGCCCTAAAGGATAAGAAGGTCGACGCGGCAATAACCACCATTCCTCTGGTCCATGAATTGCAGGCAACGACGAAAATCGATATCCTCTTCATGGAGGAGAAGATGATCGATGCCATGATTGTCAAACATCCTTATTATGGAAAACAGCGCATTCCTGGCAACACCTTCAAAGAGGTGCCCCATGAGGTGGTCGTTCCAGACTTTGGAATGCAACTGGCTGCCCGGAGTGATGCCGACTCTGAGCTCATTTATAAGTTGACCAAGGCGCTCATGGAGAACCTGAAATGCCTGGGAGAAACCTATGCTCCCATGAAAAGCCTCAATCCTGAGTGGGCTGCCACCAAATTGGGAAACCCCTATCATTTAGGGGCGATCAAATACTTCAAAGAGAAAAAGGTATGGAAGGATTGAGATGACCATGGGAATAACTCTTTATTAAAGGAGGTGAGGAGAATTGGGAAAAGCGCCGGATCGGGAGGGAATGAGTGCCCCTCTCCTTCAATCCTCCTTTCGAAAAAAAGCCTCTACCGTGGTTGCGGTCTCTCTGACCCTCTTTACGGTAGTGAACACCTCGACCTTTCTGTTGGAACCTCTAAGACAGCTGTCTCTCTTTCTCAGCTTGAGCCTCTCCCTCTCTTTTCTGCTCTATCCCCTTCACCCCCACTCCTCTTCTTCATGGATTTTACTCTTCGACCTTTTTTTAGCCGCCTTAAGTGGCCTCATAGGTATCTACATTACAGCCGATTATTGGGAGCTCATCTTTCGTGTGGGGGCGCCCACTGGATGGGATATCTGGATCAGCTTCATTGCTGTTTTCCTCGTCCTAGAGGCTACCCGAAGGACCGTGGGAAAACCCTTGGTCATCATCAATCTTGTTTTTCTCCTCTATGCCCTTTTCGGCCACTACCTTCCTTCCCCTCTTTCCCATGGTGGATATGATCTGGAACGGATAGCCACCACACTGGCCCTGACCCAGAACGGGATATTCGGAGTTGCCCTTACGGTCATGTTCGATTACATCTATCTCTTTGTCGTTTTTGGGGTCATCTATGCCGCTTCCGGAGGAATGGAGTTCATCCTTGACCTGGCTCGATCTCTCTTCGGTCGCTTGACCGGCGGACCGGCAAAAATTTCCGTCCTCTCCAGTGCCCTTTTCGGTACCATCTCGGGAAGCGCTGTGGCCAATGTGACGGTGGATGGAATTTTCACCATTCCGATGATGAAGAAAACGGGGTTTGAACCCCATGTTGCGGGCGCCATCGAAGCCGTTACCTCCACAGGTGGAGCCCTTATGCCACCGGTCATGGGTGCGGCTGCTTTTATCATGGCCGAATATCTTGGAATCCCCTATATTTCCATTTGCAAAGCAGCAGCCTTTCCAGCTGTTCTCTACTACTTTGCCCTCTTTGCCATCATCCATTTCTATGCAAAAAAGAATGGGCTTAAAGGTCTTCCAAAGGAGGAGCTTCCTTCTTTCCTGAGCGTCATCAAAGGAAAATGGACCTTTTTCATCCCCATTCTTTCTCTTATCCTCCTCATGGCGAAGGGATACACACCAACGAAAGCGGTTCTTTACACCATTCTGATCATCCTGTTGATTAGCGCCTTTTCAATATCCACGAGAATCGGGATTAAGAAGGGAATCACTCTTTCGGAAAATTCGGCCCAAAGTGCCCTTCTGGTTTCCAATGCCTGTGCAAGCGCTGGAATCATTATTGGTATCGTTCTCCTAACCGGTTTGGGATCAAAACTGGCCGACTTTGTTCTTTATGCTTCAGGGGAGAAAATCTATCTCACACTGCCTTTCATCATGATTGCTTCCCTTATCTTAGGCATGGGTCTTCCCACGGTAGTCTGCTATGTCCTTTTGGCTGCCACCGTCGCCGCTCCTCTGATTAAAATGGGTATCCTCCCCTTGGCCGCTCACCTCTTCATCTTTTACTTTGGCATGCTCTGTATGGTCACCCCTCCCGTGGGTTTTGCGTTTTATGCCAGCGCAGCAATTGCAGGCTCTGATCCAATGAAAACAGGTTGGACGGCTTTTAAATTCGCCCTTGCTGGATTCATCCTTCCTTATATGTTTATTTTTTACCCTTCACTATTATTGATTGGAAAAATTTCAGAGATTCTATTGGCTACGCTTCCAGCCCTTATTGGAATTCTTTTCTTGAGTGTTGGGATCATTGGCTATTTTAGAAAAGAGATTCAATGGTGGGGGAGGGTGTTGCTCATCATCGGAGCTGTCCTTTTGATCCATCCTGGGATTACTACCGATCTTATTGGAATAGGATTAGGAAGTCTTATCCTGATCCCTCAGTTCAGGCTGAAGGGGTTGAGTAAGAGGTGATCTAAATCAAAGGAGAACGATTATGAAGATTGACATCTTTAATCACATTTCCCCCAAACCCTTTTATGACAAAATGCTCAGCGTTGCTCCCAATGCCAAGGACATAAACAAACGGGTCCGGAATATACCCTGCATTGTAAATCTCGATGAGCGGTTCAGGATCATGGATCGCTACGAAGACTATGTCCAGATCATCTGCTTACCCAATCCGCCTATTGAGTCATTAGGGGCTCCGCCCATTTCTACAGATCTGGCGAAATTGGCCAATGATGGAATGGCCGAGCTGGTTCAGAAATATCCGGGTCGTTTCCCTGG
>DYHU01000320.1 GCA_020724025.1 Syntrophorhabdus sp.
TCACTGCTTACTTTTCATAATCTATTATTTTACACAACTTTTGAAGTTAACTCTAACTTTATGCTGAAAGTAGTATTGAAATTTACAGAGAGTTACTATTTAGATGTGTAAGGAATAGGTGTTAAAATTTTCTGTCTACCGTCAGGTAAATAGGAAACGGGTACTTATGTTTAAAGTACCAACCAATCCCGACAAAGTCAGGATGTGACTAACGGGGCGGAGCTTTAAATTGACAGATATTTCATTTACCAATAATAGGCAATCTTGAGTAGACATATTTTGATACATATTCTCCGTCAATCTTTTGCAACTCATCTTTCAGAAACGGGCACCGACTTAACTTAAGATATATTCAAACTATACTTGGCCATTCCTACCACAAAAGAGCTACGAGATGGCTGGCAAGCTCAAAGACAACCGAGATATATGCTCCCGTAAGCAAAAGTTCATTAGAAAAGATAATAAATCCGTTAGACAAAGCAATGATGTTAAATGCAAAACTAACGATGGCAACTGCCATCATGTAAAGAAGGAGGGTTCTGATTATGACACACTTTATCAATTCTCTTATCATGCATTGCAGCGCGAAAAGGCTTTTCGCGCTTGTGCTGTTCAGTGGGGCAGTGCTGTTTCTGGCTTTTACCCAATCCGCAGTTGGGCAGGGGGTTATCGTCCACTCTCAATTTTCATCTGACGACGGCGATCCTACAAAGGACGCCGATGGAGTAACAGGCAAAAATGGTATCGTCGTTTGGAAAGGTGGAGGATCGGTGCATGTCGTGTCGGGGAGATATTTTGTTGAAAAAAGCCAGACGCTCGAAATAAAGCCAGGTGCAGTCGTCAAGATTGCAAATCAGTTTTTAGTGAGCACGAGCGGCACTGTAAGCTGGATACCGGGAGGTTGGATCGACCTCTATGATGGCGCTACGTTCCTTGTAGACGGAGCGATTATTACGGATATCAGAGATGACGCTGAGAGTGGAGACACAAATCAGGATGGAAATTCGTCGGCTCCACCTGATTTCAAAAGCGCTAGCGCTTCGGACTTCTACACGATGGGTTTTCACTGGAACGGTGGAATGGTTAAAGGATACATCAAAAACAGCACGTTGAAATACGCAACTCTTAATGGTAGTATGCTCGTTATCACGGATAACAAGTTTCTGGTATTTAATCAATGGAAATTCCCGCTCGCGTTTTATGTGCCGGATCCCGCACTTGTACCAGTTGTTTCCCGTAATATTTTTGAGTTTGCAACGAATGGCAGTAGCATAGAATTCCGAGGAGCGAACCCAATCATTGAAGAAAATACCTTCCGCTATATAACAGGTGCAAAAACGCGTAGTGGATGGCCATCTGCCATAATTTTTATCGGTCCAACAGTGCAAGGGAGTGCAAATGTCCTCACGCCAGCGTCCGGGACTACAATCATTGCAAACAATTTGTTCGAAACCGGAGGAGGTATTTGGCTTTCACCCACTAGCGTTCCAACTCAAGACGAGGACGCTACCTTAGCTCGGTTCCGTGCGGAAATACGAAATAACACATTCCGTGGCGTGGGTCTGCCGGGTGAAGGTGTTATATACGGCAATCTATGCTTAAGACTCGATCTCAGAGCAAATGTGGCAGTTACATATAACAAATTCAGCAACTATTTGTATTTTTCTGGAATACAGGTTCGGAAGCGACTCAACATACAGTGGCTTGCGTATGAACTATAACCATTTCGAGCGCGAAGCGGCTAAGGGACAGTTTTCTACCTACTCACTCGACAAATTCTGGAGGAATGGTATTTTCATCAATGTGAAAAACAACTACTGGGCTGATCCGAGTGGACCCAATGATTATTCGGGTGCGGATGGGTTACAAAACCGACGTGGTCAAGGCGTTACGCTTGTTGACGGGTTTGACTACATGCCTTTCATCGGCGGGACAAGCGAGCCGCTTGATGACGCTATTCATATCCAAACCGAGGTGATATATCCGCCTCCACCAATTGAGTTCGAACCCGGTATGGATGCAGTCATCAAAGTGACCGCCGATAAGTATCGTCTGCGATTGGCAAACACAGGAAAAATCATCACCTGGGTACGAGATCCGGGAGGGTATGTTCTTTCAAGACCAGATACCACTGACCATGTATCATCCCAGGAGACAAGTATCAGTCTTTTGCCCGTGAATTTCAAAATTCCAGAGGGTATTCCGTATTTCACTATCGAAGCAGAACTCGTCCCCGACGGGGGATTTGCTTCGACAATGTCGAATGTGGAACGGTTCACGGTGAAACTTCCTCCCAGTTCTTTGAAGATTCGAACAATTAAAGGCGTACCGGGGTCATTGATACCCGGCAACAAGTACACAGCTACTATCGTGCTTGACTACACACTTGTCACTTCATCACCGACAACCAATGGTACAGTTGAGATATACATCAAAGAGTACCACTGGCTTATGGATAAGATCTTAAAAGATTACCCACTCATCACAGTCGCTGCGCCGCCGGGGACAAACAAAACACTGGAAAAGGAAATCACCTTAGATCCTTCATTAGAATATCTTTTGGTGGGGGGAAGGTATATTGAACTCGCGGTTACATTGAAGGACGATGCTGGAGCTAAAAGGGATAAGGCATCCTCGCGTCTGACGATTGATCATTTAAGCAATTCTTTTACAAACGTTACAATAGATCCTGCAAGAGACATTGGTGGTGGGCAAGTAGTTCCTGCAGGGAGAAAATATTTTCATGTCGGGGAGCGTCCAATCTACTACGTCTATTTCTCTCTCAATATTGAAACACAGCAAGTCACTAATTGGCAAGTCTGGGTGAGTCCAGTAGAATTGTTGAACAAGGAGAGCAAGATTATTGAAGAATATGCTGTGAACAGTCCAGACGTTGAGAATCTATCTACTGGATTCCATCAAAAAAAGGTGACAGTCGTCGGCATAGGCGGCCCGATTCCTCCGGGCGTGAAGTGGTTTCGACAGTATGTTCGGCTTGTGGCACCGGATCAGAATTTGACTGTTGCGATTGCTTCCAAGCGTATGGATGTGCGTGAACCTGAACAAGTAATCCAGAAAGCCATTCCTGTCGGATCATCCGAAGTTTCATTCACACCAGTTCCAGTAACGCTGAAGTTCACTTCTAATCAAAAGGCAGGCATTGCGACAGCCGAAGAATTCGCGGGACAGTTTGGTGCATCGTCTGCGCTGGGAAAGCAAAGTGGGTTAATGAAGCCGAATGCCTCGTGGTATTGGAAATTTATTCCCCTCAACAAGTATTGGTCAGTCTATGACACACTGCAGGACGTCACCTTTTCCGCCACACTTAGTATCACCTACAATCCAGCGACGGATTTTCCCAATGTGCCTGGCTTCAATGAAGACTCGCTGGTGATTACAGGACTGAATCCCCTCAGCGGAGAACTCGAAGCATTACCTACGACATTGAACAAAACAACGCGCACAGTAACAACAACATACACAAAATTCTTTGACACGTGGGTTGTGGCATCGAAGCAGACAGTTGTTGTCAGCGTCAAGTCAGATATGAGTGTCATTCCAGAGCGGTTTGTGTTGGAACAGAATTATCCGAATCCGTTCAATCCCAGTACAACATTTACCTTTGCCGTGCCTTTCGCTACTGAAGTAAGTCTCACTGTGTTCGATGTGCTCGGTCAAAACATCGTAACGATTTTTTCAGGGAGAGCTCAGTCCGGGACTCACAGCATCTCTTGGTACTCTGGCAACTTGCCAACCGGAGTCTATTTTTACCGTTTGCACGCTGTCGATTTCATTACCACCAAGAAGATGATGATTCTCAAATAAGGAAATACTTCCGGTTAGTTTAAGAGAAAAGGTTATCTTTAAGTCGT